>DATIIF010000074.1:0-14740 GCA_035479935.1 Patescibacteria group bacterium | reverse complement strand
GAGTAAATGGCCACGGGGTTGTGTAAGCTAGGCTCAGCCAGTCTCTCATAGGAGCCAAGGCTCAAGTCTTGATTAATCTTTTTTGCATCTTTTAGCCAAGTCTCAAAATCGTTCTCGCTGCTAGCTTGAGCTGTAAAACGCATGCTGGCAAAACCTTCGCCGCTAATATTAGCCGAAGAACCATTAAAGGTTCCTGTCTCGCTGGCCATTAAATGAAGGTGCGTTGACATTCCGCTCATGGCGTATATCTGCCCTCCTAGCTTGGGTATCCAAAAAGAATTCATTGGGGCATCGGCTGTAATTTCAAAATCAATTGGCCGATTGGCGGGAAAACGGACATAGTTAACAGAGGCGATATCTTGGTCGGGATAGATAAATAGCCATTTCCATTGCAGGGCCACCACCTGTATAGTCATGGGCTTTTCACTAGAACTTAGTTTTTTAAAAGGGTCTAACTCGTACGAACTGCGCCAAGCAACAACCGATAAAGTGCCGATAATAATTAACGGCAATACCCACCACAGGGTTTCAATTGCCAAGTTATGGTCCCAATCTGGAGAATATTTAGCCTTAGTGTTGCCTGCCCGATAGCGCCAGGCAATAAAAATAGTCAGTAAAAAGACCGGCACCACAATTATTAGCATCAATGCTGTTGCCGTAAATATAAGCCGGCTTTCTTTGTCGGCAATTATGCCGCTGGGGCTAAAAACTGCCATGTCGTGGTGCTTGATTAGGACAAATGCTAATGTTACAAAGCCTACGCCCACCAGGGCTAGGACCAACCGAGCGAACTTTGCAAGTCGTCTTATGAGTTTGAGAATCAGTTTCCGCATTATGTCCGCTAATTTAGCTAATGTTTATAAGTATAGTAAAAATAATCATTTAAGCGTAGTGCTTAAGCCAGGTTATATATTTATGCAATGCTTTCATCCAGAGGGCAAATGTGCTACACTGGTCTAAGCAAGTGGTTACTATAACCTCTCCGTTGTCATAAATTGCCTTTAAGGCTTGATATCATTGCGGTCAGAAGATACTAGGCGCTAGCGATATTAAGCTAAATAAAGGATATATAAAATGGCAGCAATAAAATTATATGTAGGTGGACTTGCCTACAGTATTACAGATCAAGATCTGGAAAAGCTATTTGCCGAAAAGGGTAAAGTAGTCAGTGCAGCAGTCATCAAAGACCGAGACAGTGGCCAATCAAAAGGCTTTGGCTTTGTTGAGATGGAAGATGTCAAAGAAGGCCAAGCAGCTATCAATGATTTAAACGGCACAGAGGTAAGTGGCCGTGCGATTGTTGTTAACCAAGCTCGACCCCAAGAAGACCGACGCTCAGGCGGCGGCGGTGGCAGTTTCCGTCGATCTTATTAAGATAATTTACTAAACTCGCTTAGTTAAATCGGGCTTGAGTAACTCATGCCCGCTAGAATGGTTGCTTTTGAAAATAAATCAACATATTGAGATAGTGCGTACCTCTATAGTGGGGCTTAGTTCCATGAGTGAAACATCATGCGAGGCTATTACTCAAGTATTGGCCAAACATTATGCGCGGGTAGGGGTTAGCACGGTTAATGATCCAGCAGATCTGCAAAATCTGGTTTCTTCTCGGCCTGATTTGGTTTTTTTGGGCATGAAATATATAACCAATGATTCTGCTTTGGCTATGTATGATGACAAGATTTGGCTTACAGACTATCTGGATGAGCACGATATAGCCTACACGGGTTCCGGCCAAAAGGCGCACGAGCTAGAGCTTGATAAACCTAAGGCCAAGCAGCACTTGCTAAATGCTGGGCTTAAGACGTCAGCTTTTTATGAAATTCTACGTGACCAGCCTCTAAAAGAAGAAAATATCAGCCTAAATTACCCATTGTTTATCAAGCCAACTAACAGAGGCGGTGGTCTTGGTATAGACAGTGATTCCGTAGCTCACAATTTTGAACAACTGCAGACTAAGGTCCGTTCGCTCAGGGAAGATTTTCGATCGGATGCCTTAGTAGAAGAATATTTGCCTGGGCGTGAATTCAGTGTGGCCATATTAAAAGACGAAGTTAGGGCAGAATATTCAACAATGCCTCTAGAATTAATTGCTCCACTTAGTGATAAGGGTGTGCGTATCTTGAGTGCCCAGGTAAAATCAGAGGATAGTGAGAGTTTCTTAAGGGTTGATGACTCAGCCATCAAACTGCAAATTAATGATCTCGCTCTTCGGGCTTTTCAAGTCCTGGGCGCGCGCGATTATGGCCGCATAGATATTCGGCTGAACGCTTCTGGCACGCCGCAGTTTCTGGAGGCCAACTTAATACCCAGCTTAATTGAGGGTTATGGGAATTTTCCCAAAGCTTGTTTATTGAACTTAGGTCTCGACTACGAATCTATGATTTTGAGTATTGTAAAGCTGGGCATGGCCCGCAACATATCTGTTGAGGAAATCCCATACCTATTGCCTGTACCAGTTATTGCCTAACCAAGCTACTTAGCTTGAAGTATGCTGAAGCGGTTGCCCTCGGTGTCCATGGCCGAGATCCATAGGCCAACGCCAGGTATCATCTGGGGTTCCATAGTGTCTTCGCCATCTTGATTCTTGCTGCCAAGTATCTTGCCGCCGGCATCTTCTACAGCCTTCATGGAAACTTTAATATCCTCAACAGAGACAACAACTGAAGGTGCTTGGCTCAAGGGGTCGTCAGTTTTTTGGTAAAAACCGCCATTTATTGCGCCTTTTGTCTGGACCATGCCGTCTTTGTCAGTTTCGGCGGTGTGGGCGACAACGTAATTGCCCATTTCAGGGCCCATGGCCTGGGTTTCCCAGCCAAAAGCTGATTCATAAAACTTAACCATGCGCGCCTTATCGTTATAACCCATCTCAAAATGTACTACTGAATTTTTGCTCATAAAACCTCCTATTTACACTTCCAGCGTAACACAAGAAGACGTGTTTCGTTAGCCGCCTGGACCAAGGTACTTAACTTTTCTGCCGAATCCTCGCAGCCGCCTAGATTTCTTCTCTTAGCGCTCCTGTGCCTAGATCTTCCAGCATTGCAGTTAACTGACCGGTCGAAAGGGCTGAACAGTCAATCTCTTTCTGTAAAGCTATTATGTAGCCCTGCAAAATTCCTTTCAGCTTAATGGCATCATCCCGCCATAGATATTTCACAGCGTAAGGTTTATGCGGGTCAAAAAATCGTGTGGAAATCTTCAGAGCTCCAAAAAAAGGGCCAACGTCTGTTGTGACGTTGAGTATGTCGGCAATCCGAATACTCATAGATTCAGCCACACGGAAGAAAGTTCTGCGAGTGATGGTCAACTTTTCCCTGTCAATGGTGACAGAATCGGGAAATATGGTGAGAGGGAACACAGTGGTTGCGGTTGCAAGTACTTCGTGGGAGTGGCTAACGGCCTTGGAAAGTTCTTCCACAACTTCGTGTCTCTGCACTTGCTGAAGTGGGCTGGATACCTGTTGGATGTAGTTGCCTCTGTTCATAGTTACCTCCTATTAGGTGACTAAAACTATAGCAAACCATTAAATTGCCGTCAGTAAAGAATCTTACACACTTGAAGAGATAAAAACCTGCCCAAGTGAGTTATTCTCGAACAAAAGACGGAGATGAAGGATCCGAAACTGCCCATAATAAACCTGAACGCCATTGTATAAAGTAATAATAGATGTCATAATATTTATATGATAAGACCTGTTGGTGGAGCAACACCTGAATTTCGCTTGCCAGACGGCTTTTCGCCTGAACAGCTGGCGGCGCTATATGATCCAGAGCACGACCCAAGTATGTTATATGAAGTTGGTCGAGCTGTCGTATGGCTTAGCGTCTCAAAAGGTCACCTATCTAGGCCTAGCATACAACAAGATGGTGACTCCACTTCTCACTGGGGGATATTTTTGTCTAATTGGAGGGCTAATATACCCTTAGATGATGGTCTTGGGCGTTCATGGAGTGAACCGGGGCTAGAAGTAAGGGCTTTACCCAGTGCTGCAGGTATTGAAGCTGTTGCTCGACAGGCTGGACTAGAACCGGGTGAAGATACATTTAACTTTGTGGATTGTGACCAGGAAGATGAAAACCGAAAGATTGAAGTTAAGCATTTTCTGGAGCATTTTGCAGAAGGGACAGTGCCCCTGGGGCTAAACAGCTCTTGGGGAGATCATGATCGCCGGCCTGACGATCAGGTTGCCGGCCATCTTTTTACTCCGAACGAGATGAAAGACATGATAATCCGTGCGGCCAGCAGCGCTAAAAAAATGAACATTGGTAGAATGCGGCAAACCGCAAAAGCTATTGATGATTGGTCTGAATTCAATAGCATCTACTGTCGAAATGTCTGGCAGGAAGGGCCGCCTGAGGCTGCCCGAGACGTAATAAAGATCACTAACCGGAGTATAGCTGTGCTGTACATGAACGCCTATGGTAAACGTATGGGCTCAAATTTGCCCCTATGGATTCGCACTAAAGCCTTTCAAAGAGCAGAGCTTATTAGGGATCGTTTAACAGAAACGCTGTCAATCGATTAAGGGTACACCCACGAGCAAAATGTCTGGTTACACCCACGAGCTAAGCGGCAATAAGACCAAAACAGCTATACTACTAGCATGCAACCGCTTGCTGACAGAATGAGGCCGGAGACGTTAGCTGATGTGATTGGCCAAGAGCATTTGGTATCCAAAGGTCGTATTATCAGCGAAATTATTGATAAAAAGCAGCCGACTAGTCTGATATTGTGGGGTCCACCTGGCTCTGGCAAAACAACTCTGGCTCGCATAATAGCCAAAGAAACGGATGCTGAATTTGTCGAGATAAGCGCCGTGACGTCTGGCAAAGCCGACGTAATAAAAGTCATTGGTCTGGCCGAAGCCAACCAACGCCTAGGTATGCAGACTATCCTATTCGTAGACGAGATCCACCGCTTCAACAAAGCTCAGCAAGACGCTTTCTTGCCTCATGTCGAGAGAGGCACCATTGTGCTGATCGGGGCCACAACTGAAAATCCCAGCTTTGAAGTCATTAATCCCTTACTCTCACGCAGCCGAGTTTTGGTATTGGAGCCGCTAGGAAAAGAGGCTATTAGTACAATCATCAAAAAAACGGCCAAAACTGAAAAAATATCGGCCAAACGTCTGCCCGCTAAGGCTATTGATTTACTCGCCCAGCTTTCTGGCGGTGATGCGCGTGTGGCTTTAGGCAATCTAGAACTTGCACTGCAACTGACCAAAGGAGTAATCACGCCAGAAATAGTCGAAACAGCCGCCCAGAAACGCGTCCCTGGTTACGATAAAGCAGGTGAGAATCACTACAATATTATTTCGGCCTTTATTAAATCAATGCGCGGCAGTGATGCTAATGCGGCGCTGTACTATATGGCGCGGATGCTACAGGCGGGCGAAGACCCCAAGTTTATTGCCCGGCGAATGGTGATTTTTGCTTCAGAAGATGTCGGCATTGCTGCCACACCGGCTTTAAATCTGGCTGTCGCCACCTTCCAAGCCGTTGAGCGAATTGGTATGCCAGAATGCCAGTACAATCTGTTCCACTGTGCTACCGTGCTTGCCAAGTGCGCAAAGTCCCGGGTGGTAGCTGACGCCATGAGCAAAGCACTTTCTGCTGCTCGTGAGCACCCCGATCTGCCTGTACCGGTACATCTACGAAATGCTCCCACGAAACTTATGAAGGATTTAGGTTATGGCAAAGGTACCAAATGGCAAGCCAACTTCAAACACCCCAAAGGCTTCTTGCCCGACGCATTAAAAAATTTGGAATTGTTCTAGATAAAACTGGCTGGGGAGGAGGGATTCGAACCCCTTACCCTGGGATCGAAATCCGTTTTATTACATGTGGCTGGGACGGTAGGATTCGAACCTACGAATGCTGGGACCAGAACCCAGTGCCTTACCACTTGGCCACGTCCCAATCACATGTAATAAAATCTTAAAAATGCCTTGTCACAATCCTACTACCAGCAAGCCGGTAATCGGTTGCGGCCCCGCCTCAGCTTGGTGACGTTCGTCAGCCATGCTTCCGGCCTTGCGAACTGCCACCGGCAGTTCTCACACTTGGCGACTCCCCACTAACAGATGTATTTTACTATAGTACTGACAATAATCGCGCTATAATATAGCTTAAGTAATGAAACTAGCGCATCTGCACCATAAGAACCGCAAATTATCTGAACCGATTTGGCATGTTCAACTGGCTGTACTGGCGGCCATTGCACTCCAAGTATCAGTCAATAATAAACTGGTGCTTGGACCAAAATATGCCATTGCTGTCTTTGAGGTTCTACTTCTTTTCGCACTTGCCGTGGTGCACCCCGGGGAGCATGATGCGCGCTTACGTATCCGCCGCTTCATAGCAATTTTATTGATCGCCATTATTTCGGCCATTAATATTGGCTCGTTAGTCCTAGTCATTGACGCCCTATTCAACCATAGTAGTTTAGTAACCGGTCGTGAACTTATAATTTCGGCAACCGCAATCTATTTGACCAATATCATTATTTTTGGACTCTCATATTGGGAGTTGGACAACGTTGACAATGCCGAGAGAGATTTTTTGTTCCCGCAAATGACAGCCGGTAGCCAAGTCACAAACCAGCCCAATTGGAAGCCGGCATTTCTTGATTATCTTTACATTTCCATCACTAACGCCTCGGCGTTTAGCCCAACCGATACACTGCCACTGACAAAGCGGATTAAGATGTTAATGACCGCACAATCTTTAACCTCGCTGGCTACAGTGGCCTTGGTGGCTGCAAGAGCCGTTAATATCCTGTCATAAAAAAGGTAGGCTCTGCACCTCTGTAAATATTAACCTCGATCACTTGTTATTTGACTATTAATGGAATAAGATTACTCCATAATAACCACATGCGGATTAGGATCGCAAATACATGTTTAAAAAAACCAACAAGCGTAGTAAGAATAATAAATTTCTAAATGTTAGTAGATATAAAAAGTTAATCGTAGTTTGTTTTGTGATGCTATTTGCCGGTCTGGGAGTATATCTTTTGCTTAGGACCTCAGCATTGACCCCTCAAGGCACTTATACAAACTGGGATTGGAGCCCGCCGGCCGATGGCTTCTCAAGCTTAAAACACTCTTTGACAGTTGAGGCAGTAACACCAGATGCGCCGTACTTCTGGTCGCACCAATTCCAATTTGTCGGAGGCGATGGCGGCTATATAGGACTGCAATCCCACGGCAGCCGCGTGGACGGCACCATCGGAAAAACGGCTGTGTTCTCTATATTTAGCGCTGGCATTGAAGCCACGTCGGGCGCCTGTGTCGTCCAACAGGCTGGCTTTGACGGCTACAATACATCCGGCTCAAGTTGTCGGGTTCCGTACGAATGGGTGCTTGGCAGGACATACCAAATGAGGACGGCCATGATATCCAGAGATAGTACCGGCACGTGGTGGGGTGGTTGGGTGAAAGATACGTCAACAGGCGTTGAAACATTCATTGCTCAAATCAAAACTCCTGCAACCTGGAAGGGAATCGGAGCCTGGAGCAGCATGTGGACGGAATACTTTGGAGTTCAGCCAAGTAGCTGCGACACATTGCCTTATTCACGCGTTCGGTTTGGTTCGCCGACTGCCAATGACGTGGTAGCTCCAACCGGCACATCAAACTATCTCACTACAACTGCAGACTGCAAAACTTCCGTAATTACCAATACCGCCAACGGCATGGTTCAGGAGATGGGCAATGCTAACTTCGTCTCACCAGACACGACATCGCCTGTCATCGCTGTTTCGCAGCCAACCCAAGGCGAAACCTCGGGCTCGCCGTTATCAATTGCCGCTTCGGCTACTGACGAACGTGGCGTCACTGGTATGGATGTTCTCATCGGCGGCACGCTTGTCAAATCTGTTAACACCAATAGCATAAGCACGACTTGGCAAGCGCCTACACAAAAAGGCAAAGTCGGTAGAGCCAAACAGTATACAGTTACCGTGCGAGCCAAAGACGCAGCTGGAAATGTCAGCTCAAAGAGCGTGACTGTCTACGTGCGCTGATAATCAGAACTAACTTGCAAAGTAAGTTAGACTAGAAAATATGCTAAAAAATCCAAGCCGTGTTGTTGGTCTGATTGGCGCCGTTATATTTTTGGTTATCTTTGTTCACGCGCCAAGCTTTCCGACGCCGGATAAGCTACTAGTCTTTGCAACATTTGTGGCGATGATCTTCGCTCAAGCCAAAGAACTTTTAAGACGATTTGTTCCTTTCGTCGCACTGCTTTTAGTCTACGAATCGTTCCGAGGGATAGTTCCTCATTTAAACAGTCACGTCAATTACTCACTGTTAATCCACGCGGACAAGCTGCTTTTCTGGGGGCATTTGCCAACCACCTTGCTTCAAAATTGGCTGTGGCAGGGCCATGTTAGCTGGTACGATTTTGTCTTTTATCTGGCATATATGCTGCACTTCGTTTTACCGTTTGTGCTTGCCATTTTTATATGGAAATTAAAGGAGTCTTCTTACTGGCAATTTGTTACTACTTATCTGGTTGTGTCGTTCATGGGCTTTTTAACCTTCTTACTGTTTCCGGCGGCACCGCCCTGGATGGCGAGCGATAGACACATAATTGAGCCAATAGTAAGGATATCGAGCAACGTCTGGTTTGCTCTGGGAATTCATGATTTTCCTAGTTTCTATAATAAAATTTCGCCGAATCCGGTGGCAGCCGTGCCTAGCTTACATGCGGCTTATTCTTTTCTGTTCGCGCTGTTTATTACTAAGCTGTTCAAGTCAAAATACCGCTGGTTGGCCTGGATTTATCCGCTTCTCATCTGGGTAGGTACGGTTTATCAAGGGGAACACTACGCCATCGATGCCATTATTGGCGTGCTTTACGCCTGGATTTCTTACCTGATGGTTAAAAGGTATTTTTCACAACGGTTATCCAAAAACGATAAGATGGAAATAAACAGAAGCAAGTTAAATAATAAAACAAAACAATTGACAAATACGTAACTCAGACTATAGTACTAATCAGAACATCGTGAGGTGTTTCAGCGATCTCGCCAGCAATGGTGGGCTCGCGTCAAAAAGGAACCCGTCAAACGGTTCCTTTTTGTTATGATTAGATCATGAACGTCAAAAGCGAGAGCCTCCGGTTAAAAGTTTTTGCCTGGTCTCTCAGTGCCGTAGTTGTTATCTTGGCCTTTTTGGCCTGGGGCATGGGCAATAAGTGGCAGCTGGCTCACATCTCTAATTACAAATTATTCCCCCTTTTTGGGCTGATAGCTTTTAGCCTAATGTGGGCTCACTATATAGTGTCGGGCACCAGGCAATATTTTAAAATTGCAAGTTCTGAAGTTCGTGGTTATTTTGAGGTAACAAGTTTTGCCGTATTTTTGGCAATTTTATTTCATCCTGGGCTGCTCTGGTGGCAATTGTGGCGCGATGGACTGGGTTTGCCGCCGGAGAGTTATCTGAAGCATTACGTTGCACCGGGCTTGGGCTGGGTGGCATTACTAGGTACTGCCAGCTGGTTTGTCTTCTTAGCTTATGAGTTTAGACGTTTATTTGACCAAAAAAGCTGGTGGCACTATGTACAAGCCGCCAGTGACATAGCTATAGTGGCAGTTTTTTACCACGCCTTAAGGCTGGGCACGCAACTAAGGCATGGATGGCTAAAACCGGTTTGGTATTTTTATGGAGTAAGTTTGCTCATTGCCCTAGGCTATATTTATTACGCAAAACGGCAGCAAAAAGCTGGTAAGGTGTGAGATAATCTTATGGTTAAGGAGGGAAAGTTATGAAAAAAGCAATAATTGGCGCAGTAATTATCATTTTGCTTGGAGGAGGACTAGCGGCGGCGCTTGCGGTTCGCAAGAATAGAGATTCGGGAGTTATCCCATCAAAGTCAAGCTCCACAACCCAAACTACTACTGACACTACGGCTAAAGACAGCACAAACACCAGCACTAGTTTGGGTTGCCCAAACAACAGTGCTCCTGAGCCCAAAGACAAGGAGATAGTTTACAACGGCACGTCTTTTAGCCCTGCGACTTTGACGGTTTCAAAGGGCGACGAAGTTACAATTACCAATGCTTCGGACTGTAGTTTGCAGTTTGATTCAGACCCACACCCGGTACATACGGACGATCCTGAATTAAACGTCGAGGCAATTAGTGCTGGCAGTAGTAAAAGCTTCATGGTTGATACTACGGGCACGCACGGCTACCATAATCATCAAGACTCGAGCCAAACTGGCACCATTGTGGTCAAATAAATGGATGAAAAAGTTGTAATTGCGGTTCTAGCTGGTACGACAAGAGAGAAAAGACGTTCATTCCAAGCCGCTAAATGGGTCGAAAGTTTCGGTCAAAATCTTCCTAATGTTGAAATTATCTTTGTAGACCCGAAGGACTTCAATTTCCCAAATGACGGAGATGATCCGGAAGTAAAAGACAGGCGCTACACGGATATTATTACCCGGGCTGACGGGCTATTAATAGTAACGCCAGAGTATAACCACCATATCCCAGGCAGTTTGAAGCGAATGCTAGATAGTGAAGATACTATTTACTTCCATAAAGCTGCCTCGATAATAGGCGTGAGTAATGGCGATTGGGGCGGAACCCGCGCAGTAGAATCGCTGATTCCTGTGCTTAAAGCCTTCGGCTTAGCGGTTACCAGAAATAGCGCTTATTTTTCGCATATTGATACAACTTTTCACGAAGATGGTTCAATGAATACCGAAATGATTGAGAAATATAACAAATCCGTCGGTGGAGTTTATAACGAATTACTATGGCTAACCCGAGCCTTGAAATGGGGCCGCAACAATCTACCCAGTGCATGAGTGAAAAAGGCCAAACATCTATAACCAATATCTACCTGTTAGCTTTTTTGCTGACGGCTATTACCTTAATAACGGTGGCTATTTTTGGTGGGCCTGCCAGTATTATCCCAGTGCTTATTCTAGCTATCATCGAGGTTACGTTTAGCTTCGAAAACGCCGTCATTAACAGCCAAGTCTTGGCGCGAATGAATCAATTTTGGCAAACAATTTTTCTAACAGTCGGTATTGCCGTGGCAGTTTTTGGTGTTCGTTTGCTGCTGCCAGTAATAATGGTTTCCACAACTACCGGTCATAGCATGCTCAGCGTTTTTCAGATGGCATTGCACGAGCCAGATCAGTACGCGGCCTTGCTTGAAAATGCCTATCCTTTAATTGCCGCTTTTGGTGGGGTCTTTTTGCTAATGATTGGTCTTAGGTTTTTTGGCGAAAGGCGGGATGTATATTGGCTTAACAGTGTTGAGGCGCCACTGGGTGAATTTAACCAACCGTGGTGGATAGTTTTCAGTGGTATCGTGGGCGCTGTTGGTTTCATCTATCTCTTTTTAGCTAACGGCGATTTATCAATTGTTGGGGCGGCAATTCTGGGAGGCCTCACCTTTGTTGTTATTAAGGGCGTTGGTGAGCTTCTAATGCGCTCCAATCATCAAACATTAGCGGGCGGAACCGCACACGGGCTAGCTGCGCTTAGCCAATTTGTGTACCTAGAAATGCTTGATGCTTCTTTTAGCTTTGATGGAGTTTTAGGAGCATTCGCCATCACAAAAGACGTACTACTAATTGCCGCCGGTCTTGGTATTGGCGCATTTTACGTTCGTTCTCTGACGGTTCATTTACTCCGCCGCGGCACCCTGGCGCACTATAGATACCTTGTGCATGGCGCTCATTACGCCATTTTGGTATTAGCACTAATGTTAATTCTCAGCATAAGTCTAGAAATGCCAAAAATTATCGTAAGCTTAGTTGGCTTAAGCTTCATTTTTGCAGCTATCAGCAGTTCAATCCGTCATAACCACCGGGAGGCTCTTCCCGCCAAGAAATAAACTATGCTAGATATTTCAGATAAGCAGTTCGACGAATTAATTAGCCAGGCTTTGGATGAGTTGCCTCAGCAATTTGTGGAGCGCCTAAACAATGTGGCTATTGTTTATCAGGATGAACCTAACGCCGATCAACAGCAAAAGCTGGCCTTGCGCTGCGATCAACTACTTTTAGGGCTGTATGAAGGCATCCCTCTCACCAAGCGAGGCGCTGGCTACAATCTAGTCTTGCCAGATAAAATAACAATTTTCAAAAAGCCAATCCTGGCCATGTCAGCGGATATTGCAGCCCTGAAAAGGCAAATAAAACACACCTTGTGGCACGAGATCGCCCACTTCTTCGGGTTAGATCATGACCGGATTCATGAAATAGAGAAGCGATGGAAAGTATCCCAATAGCCCCCAATCACATATAGCCACTTTACATAAGCGTTATAATGGTTGTAGAGCAGAAAAACGAAAATGATAACGCCAGAAGAAAATGAAAGTTTTAAGGCATGTGGGGCATTAAACGTTATTGCCCAGTCTCATGACGCCGATTGGGCAGAAATAAAGGACGTCCATAACGTAGCGCAGGTGGTGAGCGGCCAGGTGGTAGAAGAATATATGTTAGTTGACTGGATGGCCCAAAACGGCCACCTAATACGCGGCTTCTGTAAAATACACGAAGGCTATAGAGCTGGATTTAATGAAAATCAAATATCTGTTCTTGGTTTGGCCGCTCTGGCTCGTGACAAAAAAGTCGTATCTATCTTCTGACAGATAGAATCTTGAAAATCTTAAACCTTAAGCTTAAACTGAGTGATGGAAGTGTGAGGCTTCCGTAGACCCTAGGCTGATCGTCTGGGGTCTTTTTGTTAAAGGGAAAACTAAGTTACAATAGCTGCAAATGGCAACCTATAGCTTAGTTATTTTTTACTCGCTAATTGGCGGTTTGTTTTCGCTAATTGGCGGTGTTCTGATGCTCAGTCACAAAAAGATAGCCCAGGCTTTGGCAGAGTATGCTACACCGTTTGCAGCAGGCGCATTGCTATCGGCAGTATTTCTTGATCTGTTAAAGGACGGGCTAGAGGCTTCCAGTGCTAACACAGTACTGTCAGCTGCTCTTATAGGAGTGGTCGCTTTCTTTTTTGCAGAGCGTTTCCTGCACTGGTTTCATCATCACCACCAGCATGAGGGGAGAGACCCGGCTACCAGTTTGATAATAATCGGCGACACTGTCCACAATGGCTTAGATGGGGTAGCAATTGCCGCGGCTTTTCTAATTAGCGTGCCAACAGGCATTGTGACCACAATTGCCGTAGCTGCTCACGAAATCCCTCAAGAAATTGGCGATTTTGGACTACTGCTTGGCAAGGGAATGTCTAGAGCCAAGGTGCTATGGGTTAACGTATTCAGTGCCATGGCAACAACAGCCATGGCAATCATTACTTTCGCGCTTGGCAGCGGTAACCGACTTCCGGTGGGTTGGCTAATTGGCATCAGCGCAGGTTTTCTGCTGTATATTGCGGCAAGCGACATCATTCCGGAAATCCACGAAAATGCTAAAAATAAGCGCGTTTTTGAGTTGCAGCCCGTGCTTCTTCTAGTTGGGGTGATAGTGGTAGCCATTTCCATTGAGCTAGCTCACCGTATAGCCGGCTAAACTGTTATAATACTTTATAGGCGAAAGCCTGGGGTAAATAGAAAAGTGGCTGGGTTATATAGGACATCTAGGGATTTTTTCTTAGAAAGTCGATAGAAAGGTCACACCTCCTAGGGTAGCAAGTATTTGCCTTGCTATCCGTAACATCAATATAACTAAGGACTAGGCTACACTAGCCTGTGATTAACTATGCTTACTGCCATAATTATTATTCTGGGAGTTTTTAATGTAGTTTTATTGTTTCTAATCTTCAGAAACAATAATTCGCCGAGCGATAACGGCAGTGCCTTGATGCTAAAACAAGATCTGACGACATTGACGGATAGCATAACCAAGTTGAAAGATGGGCTGCAACAACAGCTTACGGAGCGTATGGATAAAAGCACTGCCCAGATGCAAAAACAATATGCCGCTAGCGCTGATATCATCAAAGACGTCACCCAAAAATTAACGGCACTGGAGAAGACCAACCAGCAGGTTGGAGATATTGCCGGTGAGCTAAAGATGTTGCAAAACGTTTTGCAGAACCCCAAACAACGCGGTAATTTAGGCGAGATCTATCTGGAAAGTGTGCTAGAGAACGTTCTGCCACCTGGCATTTTTCAGATGCAGTATGGCTTTAAAAACGGCGAAACTGTCGACGCGGTAATTTTTGTAGACAAAAAAGTCATACCAATTGATTCCAAATTTTCTCTTGAAAATTACAATAAATTAGTGGAAGCCAAAACGCCCGAACAGCGAACGCTTTACAGCAATGAATTTAAAAAAGATCTCAAAAACCGCATAGATGAAACAGCTAAATATATTCGTCCCAGAGAAGGCACGATGGACTTTGTCTTTATGTTTATTCCAAGCGAAGCGATTTATTACGACCTGCTGATTAATAAAATTGGCATGGCCAATACCAGTTCGCGTGATCTTATTGAATATGCCTTCCGCGACAAAAAAGTAATCATCGTTAGCCCGACGACGCTACTAGCATACCTACAAACGGTATTGCAAGGTCTGCGTGGCATGCAGATAGAAGAACAAGCTAAAGATATACAGGTGCGGGTAGGTGAGTTAGGCCGTCATATTGCCAGTTATGATCAATATATGCAAAAACTTGGCAGCAGTTTAGGCACCACTGTAAATCACTACAACTCAGCCCATAAAGAACTTAAAAAAATCGACAAAGACATTGTCAAAATTGCCGATACCAATCCCAGTGTAGAGCCAATGCTTCTCGACCGCCC
>DATIIF010000073.1:0-5760 GCA_035479935.1 Patescibacteria group bacterium | reverse complement strand
ATAATAAATGGCTCTGCTGTACCTATGGGTGTAAATTCTGGTTGAACCACTCCAACTCCTTAAATTTAACCAATATTAACATACTTACCGATTTTTGCAAACAGGTAACAACTCTTTAGATTGACATTCCTACCCCTGTTTGCTAAGATGACCAGGTTCAATACCGCGGGGTAGAGCAGTGGCAGCTCGTGTGGCTCATAACCACAAGGTCGCAGGTTCGAGTCCTGCCCCCGCTACCAAGTTGAAATAACAGATAGGGATTGGTTCCAAAACCAGTCTCTTTTTGATTTGTGATTTATCCCACCTCTGTTATCTAAGTTCGAGTCCTGCTTGGTCGCTTCAACCCTGATTGCTATGATATGGCTATGAAAACACGGAGACTGGAAGTCGCAAATAAGAACAGTGAGAAACTAGTCTGTATAGAGGTGGCGCCCGATGAGCATGGTAACCGCAAGACTTCAGCTGTTATTTTTTGTCACGGCTTTGGATATTTTAAAGAAGAAGACGGTCTCTTTACGGAAGAAGCAAGACTACTAGCGGATAAAGGTTATGCGTGTTTTTATTTTGATTTTTCTGGTTGTGGTGAGAGCGAAGGAAATTACGAGCAAACGACGCTTACTAAACTTACTCAGGACCTAAATTGTGTCTACGGTTACGTCAAATCCCTTCATTACATTGACGCCTCAAATATAAGTTTAATTGGACACTCTTTCGGTACGAGTGTTATTAATGCCGCCCAGCTACCCAAAGTTCAGCGGGTAGTACTTGGGGGCGCCCCATTTTATCCTTACGAAACACTAAGGAATTTATTTGATGAATTTAATGAGAACGGCATTTCGAAGCGTAAAGCCACAAGCAAGAGGACTAGAACTATGGGGCCACAATTCTGGAAAGACCTCAAGAAGTACAGGCCAGAAAAACTGATTGGTGGCTACAAGTTCCCAATCCTATTTATCCACGGCAGGCAAGACAATATTGTGCCCATTAAGAACATGGAAGACCTGAGTAGCTTTGCTGTGGAGCCAAAACGACTCGTTCTGGAGCTATCCGGTCATGATTTTAATCCCGAGAGAGAAAAGGCCTTCCAGGCTATCGTGGATTTCTTTCCACCTAGCTAGCTCCGCTAAGATAGCGTTCCAATTCGAATGAACCAGGGCTACCATAATGCTTATGTTAAAAGACCTCCAAGATGGGGTCTTTATGTTTTTATAGATGGCGATTTCTTAATCTTTTAGCAATATGTCTAAATCGTCGCCTCATATTAAAACTGTTTTCTAATAATTCTGCTTCAAGCTCCGGCGGTGTATCACTTGAAATTTCATCGAACGGCTCACCTGAGTTATATAAGTACTGTTCAAAGTATACTTTTGGATGTTTGTTCTTATCTGTCGCATATTGATGAGACATAACATTCCTTTTCAGTATTTACCTATTGGCACAAAGCAAAGCATTTCTTCAACGTCCTCCCTTCGATGACGTGCGTAATAATGTCGGCTTACTACCCTTAGCATAGTGTTAGTGCTTTTAGTAGTATGTGCGCCCCGTCACAGCTTTTAGTAGGTATAGGCGCATACTGTAACTATGGCTATGACTACCTTTGCTGGAATGCCAACACGGAAAACCAAAGACGAAAGCATCGTTGCTCATTTTAGTGACGGACAATTACTGCGATATTCCAACGGAGAAACCCTTATTAATGGTTTGGATGAGCCTGAGGGCGTCTACCTAATCAAATCAGGCTTTGTTAAAGCGTATTCTGTATCACAAGATGGACATGCAAATCTCCTACTGGTTCATGAGGCTGGAGAATTCATTCCCCTACCGTGGGCTTTAGACGGAGCACACACCACTGGGTTATTTTATGAAGCTATGACAGACGTTACGGTACTGAGAGCATCCAAAGATAAATTGCGTGAGGCTATGGGCCATAATACCTGGTTGTCTCAGGAGATACTCAAACAAGCCGTAGATATTATCATCGTATACACTCAACGTATACAAACCCTAGAATTCCGTTCCGCCCGCGGCAGGATTATTGCCGAATTGCTTAATTTGGCAGAGCGTTTTGGGGAAGGACATGGTAAAGAAGTGTTCATCAATGCCCCGATAACTCATCAAGATATAGCAGATTCTATTAATATGACGCGCGAGACAGCCAGTAGAGCTTTGGAAGTACTTTTTGAAGAAGGACTAATGGGCCAAAAAGACCATTTATTTACGGTGCTAGACCTGCCTAAATTGCAAGCCGCCCTTAGTTAGCCGTACTATAATTTATTATCTGCGAAATAAGTAAGGAAGGACCGGCATGAAAATCACCAATTTAACTAAGAAGCAAAAACGTTTTTTAGATGACAAGTATGAAAAATTTTTAAACAAGGGTCGCAAATCGAAGAACAGTTTACACAATCCTCGTAATCTATTTGATGATTTAACTCAAAAAGACCAAATTTGGTTAAAGATTACAAGGAACTACCTAGCTAGGGTTAGATAGATCTACTATTGCTGAGCAGAGTCAACCAACACATGACTCTGTATTGGTGTTTGTTTCCACCGACTTAACTCAGCCAGAACTTCGTTCCAATTCAAATGAACCAGGGCTACCAAGCAGCCCACGCTAAAGGACCTCCCGTAAGAGGTCCTTTTTTAGACTTCAGACAATTTGTCTAGGAGAAGTAGCGCTTAATGCGGCCCTGGAATGTGTTAAAACTTGCTCGTGTAGGAGCGTAAGTTTTATATGTCAATGCTGAGGTTGGTTCAGCGGGCTTTTCTTCTGTCTTCTCTGTCTCTTCGCCCTCATTTTGACTGACGAGATACGTCTTAAATAGGTTAACTCTTTTGAGAGTAGTGGTTGCTGAAGACATAGTAGTCTTCCTTTCTTGTGTACTAGTTTTGGAACTTGAGTGGAGCAGCTTTGTCCTTGGCCTCCATGACTTGGACAAATGGTTGAGAATACTAACTCGTTATCTTTAGTATGTTCCTATCAATAGATATAACCTAATCGGTTGTTAATATACATGTGATTCTACTCCCGCCACATACAGTAATTTACTGCTGGTACTTCTTTAGGTAGCTGCAACCATCTTAAGCATAAGCATTTTGACTTCATGAAACAGAAGTCATTTTTATTGCTCATTTTCCCCGTTAGGGATATGCTTAAGGCAAAATAGGTAATCAGGAGCCAGCCACATGGATGAAGGTCAACCACAAGGACAGTTTCAGCAACCACCGGTCTTAGCCCAAGCCGAAACCAAGGCTAGTAAAAAACCACTAGCTGTAGTCGCATTATGTATACTCGTGGTTCTGCTGATTGCTTTAGCTGGCTTTTTATACATGAGCTGGCAAAACACTAAAAAACAGTTAAAAACTTCGCAGACCCAGTTAGCAACAAAAAGTAGCGAGTTACAAGAAATCACGGCACAGTCAGTGGCCTACAGGGATGCCCAAAGAAAAACAGACTTGGCATCATTTGCAGATGTTATTCGAGCCTACAACGCGAAGAACCACGGACAACATCTCACAACGGAAGGTGCTACGTCGAAAAATATATATGACACGCAGCTAAGCAAGTCAATTACCGACTTCAATGATCCAAAAACGGGAAACACGTACGGCTACGTAGCTGTTGCCAAAGTCCAGAGCCCCCCACCTCTCGAAGTAGGCACGATTCAATACCAGTGGGCAGGCAAGTGTGGGGCTAAAACACTAGAAGATACTTCCGACGAAACTCTTTCAGCCGTCGCTACCTTGCTTGAAAATGGTTCGATGTATTGCCTTCAAATATAAACCTCAAGAGAGGTCTTTTCTTTGCATATAAAGAGTGAAAAGCTTATGCTTACTTTAGTCGTTCTTAAAGTTAAACAAACCTTTAAATGCAACCAATCATTGAACTACGCGGAGTTACCAGGACCTACAAACTAGGGGATGAGACGTTAAAAGCGTTGGACAATGTGTCCTTTAGTGTGAAACCTGGAGAGTTTATTGCCATTACTGGGCCAAGCGGCTCAGGAAAATCTACCCTGGCAAATATCATAGGCGGCCTCGATAAGCCTACCGATGGCACGGTTACTGTTGATGGCCAAGACCTGTCACACACTCGGGATAATAAGCTCTCGAACTACCGGAATAAGCACATCGGCTTTATCTTCCAGTCCTTCAACTTACAAGGCACTAATACAGCCTTAGAAAACGTGATGCTGCCGCTCGTTTTTGCGCGCATGAATAACAAAGCCCGTAAAATACGCGCCAAAGAATGCCTAGGAGCCGTTGGTTTGGGTGACAGGTTAAAGCACAAGCCAGGACAATTATCAGGTGGGCAGCGGCAACGCGTGGCAATAGCTCGGGCACTGGCAAGCAATCCCAAGATTATTATTGCCGATGAGCCAACCGGCAATCTTGATTCTGCTAAGGGTCAGGAAATAATGAAACTACTCCAGGATTTGAATAAGCAAGGCATGACGTTGCTCATTATTACACACGATGTAAATGTCGCGCGCCAAGCACACCGGATTGTTGAAATTCACGATGGCAAAATAATCGAGAAGCGGAGTGTATCGTGAAATTCTCTGACTATGTACGCTTAGCTTTTCGTAACATCCGTCGCCAAAAATTACGAAGCAGCCTGACAATCTTTGCAGTCGTGATAGGCGCTATGAGCGTGACCATTATGCTCGCTCTAGTAACCGGCGCCAAAGGCTTTTTCTTAAACCAGGTTGAGAGCAGTGGCATGTTGCAACAGGTTGCCGTTTCGCCAAAATCAGACATAAGCAGCTTTGATGACGCGCATCATGGAGGTGGCGGAAACTGTGACTCATGCGTTAAATTAACTGACGCAATTGTCGACAAAGTAAAGGCCGTTCCACATGTGGTAGGCGTTGCTCGCGTCGTACAAGATGGTAGCTTGCAAGCTATAACCTACAACGGCAAAAAATTAAGCACCCAGCAAATTACTGCCTATGATGCAAATGGCATCATAAACAACAATGTTTTGGCTGGCCGGGACATTGAAGACAATGATACGGACGGCGTTATAACAATTACCTCGGACTATGCCGATAAATTTGGCTTTAAAGGCAACTATGCTGGCATAGTTGGCAAAGAAGTACAGCTAGAAACACGTAGTTTTTACACGGGTGTGGGCGCCGATGTACAGCCCCCGCCGCAATGCAACGGCCCTTGCAACAATAATCCACAAGACACACAAAAACCGACGGTCTTAACCGCCAAAATTGTTGGGGTAGTAGATACAGGTGAAAATTCCCAAACTATCCGTGTGCCGCTGGAGTGGATGCGTGGCATGCAACAGAACCGCATGTATCAATCGACGGCAGCAGACCAAAAAGCCCAGCAAGACGAATGCAAGAACGCACACGGGCCGTGCAGCTCCACGCAACACCTAACGCTTATTACAACTGATATGCTGGCTCAAAATGGCTATGCTACGCTGATAGCAAAAGTCGATAATAGTAAGAATGCCGCCGCAGCAGCTACCGAGATTAAAAAGCTTGGCGTGGGGGCTGCTGACGCCGAAGCGTCTATCCAACAGCAGTTAACCGTCTTCAACATAATGGGACTTGTCCTGGGCGGCATTGGCGGCATTGCGCTGGCGGTTGCGGCCGTAGGTGTGGTCAATACAATGATTATGGCAATTCTCGAACGGACACGTGAAATTGGTGTTATGCGGGCGGTTGGTGCCAAGCGTTCCACGGTGCGAACACTCTTTACCTTTGAGGCTTCAATGCTCGGTTTTATGGGTGGCGTGCT
>DATIIF010000072.1:0-11979 GCA_035479935.1 Patescibacteria group bacterium | reverse complement strand
GTCTCCGACCTCTAACTCCCAGCGTTTATTATCTAATCGTAGCCACTCAAGGTTTGTCTGGCTATATTCAACCATTTTTTGCTCTAAATCTGTCCCGTATGCGCCATAACCCATTAATAACGCCTCCTGCAGAACTACTCCGGTGCCGCAGAATGGGTCTAGTATGGTCTTATCATAATTTTTAATTGGCCCACACGAGGGATCAACCGGTTCAACTTGTCCAATCGCCATGTTAATAATTATCTGCGCCAGCTTAGGTGGGAGCATACCAACTTTAGTGTCTCGTTTTGGACGAGCCTGATCCCGGGCGGCATAGGCCTCGATATCTTGTTCTGCGATGTTCTGAGCTAGAATAGTTTTTTTGCCATCGCGTACAAACACTAGCTCCCAGCCCAAAGGGCCAGTTAGTTGGTTGTGAAGCACCTGGGCACTATTTAATGTTTTTTCGACATTTGGAATCACCCTAATTGAGCGGCCGGCTGTCTTTATAACTTTTTTAAGAGATAAATTGGTAGAATTGATTTTCTGGGCAGATACATCTAGACCATAAACACTTAAACCCAGCTTCATTTTGCCTGTCTGTAAGTTAGCGATATGTTCGGGAATGACTTTCTCTAAGTAACCCTGTATCTTTGCCCAGTCAGTGGTATCCAAAACCGTTAGAATCTTGCAAAATTTAATGGTCCCGCCCAGCCGTGTAAAATCAATCAATGTCGGGTCAATTTTAATGATGGCTGAATAGCTACCAACCGGCCGAATATTATCACTACCAAACAGACTTTCAAGCTCGGCTAAACCAAGCGCCGGCTGTCTCCCCAAGATACAAAGGGTGTCTATCATGTGGTTAGTATACCGCGCAGCCTAACTTTTTAGGTATAATGGTGAAAATATGAGCGATAATCACTTTATTCGCAGACGTTGGAAGCTTATCTTAAATTTGCTTACAGTTTGTGCTTTGCTCGCGCTGGCGTACGCCATTAGGCACCAAATTTCCGTCACAATTAAAAATTTGGGGGACGTCAATGCCTGGGCGCTTCTACTTATGATTCCGTTTCAAATTGAGGATTACCATTCTCAAGCTAAACTTTACCAAACAATGTTTCGAATCCTTGGCGACCGCCTTCGTTATCGCTCACTTTTGCGCCTAGCGCTTGAACTTAATTTTGTTAACACTATTTTCCCAAGTGGTGGTGTATCCGGCTTTTCATATTTTAGTTTGCGAATGAAGAGTGGGGCCGACATGTCAGGGACAAAGGCGACACTAGTGCAACTCATGAAATTTATTATGATGTTCGTCTCTTTTCAAATACTGCTGGCGGTCGGATTACTAATGTTGGCAATTGGCGGGGATGCCAACAATCTTGTGATTTTGGTCTCTGGCTCTATTACGACTTTATTGTTTGTTGCAACCTTCGGTCTAGCCTACATAATTGGCAGTAAGGTCAGAATCCACAAATTTTTCACCACCATAACTAAAATTATTAACCGTTTCATTCACTTTTTCCGGCCGAAGCATCCGGAAACCATTAATATAAACCGTGCTCAAAGTGTTTTTAATGACCTACATGAGAATTATATGATTTTGCGCCGGGATCTTGGGGAGCTAAGAAAGCCATTGAAGTATTCACTACTGGCCAATGCCATGGAAATCTTAACAATTTACGCCGTTTATGTGGCGTTTGGCCATTGGGTTAACCCGGGAGCGGTTATTCTAGCCTACGCCATTGCGAATTTTGCCGGCTTTGTGTCAGTTTTACCTGGTGGAGTCGGTATTTACGAGGCGTTAATGACGGCGGTATTGGCCGCTGCAGGAATTCCCGCCGGCATAAGCCTGCCCGTAACTGTAATGTACAGAATATTGAGTATGTTGATCCAGTTGCCGCCTGGCTATTTGTTTTATTACAGAACACTTCATACACCTGCAAAAGAGCGACCAGAAATAGCGGTCTAACATGGACTCTACGCATGAATTAGTCCTATCCGTTAGTGACTTTGTTGCGGTTTTAAATCAGACCTTAGAATTTGCCTATCCTTCAGTGCTAATCCAGGGCGAATTGGCTAACTTACGGGTTAGCAAAAATAAGTGGCTGTATTTTGACCTGAAAGACGAGTATTCAACTGTAAAATTCTTCGGTTTGATCTATAACTTGCCCGGTCCATTGGAAGACGGCATGCTACTTAAGGTTCGTGGCCAACCTAGGCTTCATAATCTTTATGGCTTTAGTGTCAATGTCCAAACAATTCAAACAGTAGGGGAGGGTTCAATCAAGCGTGCCGCGGCGCTGCTAGAAGCAAAGCTGGCACACGAGGGTTTATTTGATGACAATCGTAAACGGTCCTTACCTTATCCGCCCGAACGCATTGGTCTGATAACGTCCGCGGAGTCGGCTGCTTATCATGATTTTGTAAAAGTTTTAAGGGGAAGATGGGGTGGATTAGAAATTGTACTTGCCAATGTGCAAGTTCAGGGTGAAGCGGCGCCGGCACAAATTGTCGCGGCACTCGAACACTTCAACACACTTGAAGAGATGGACGTTTTAGTAATTACTCGTGGTGGCGGGAGCGCAGAAGACCTGGCGGCATTTAGCGCCGAAAACGTCACTCGGGCTGTAGCAGCAAGCCGGACGCCAACACTGGTAGCAATCGGCCACGAAGTCGATATTAGTCTGTCCGAACTAGCGGCCGATAAACGTGCCAGTACACCTAGTAATGCCGCAGAATTATTAGTGCCAGATAAAAGACATGAACTTGATAAATTACTAAATGCCAAAATCGGGCTTTCAGATATTATGATCCAAAAATTTAAAACCAGTCGGGAAGAATTAACAGAGATAAGAAGGGACTTTACATCATTTTTAGAAAAAATTCTTACCGAAAACCAAAAATCGTTGCAGCAGAACCTTAGATTACTTAAAGCCCTAAACCCAATAGCCGCTTTAAAGAGAGGATATGCAATTATTAAGATCGAAGGTAAAGTTGTGCGAAGCATAAAGCAGATCAAACCTCATAAACAACTGGATATATCCGTTAGTGACGGTAATTTCCAAGCTGAGGTAAAATAGATTAAATGACTAAGAATATAGACTACCGGGAATTAAGTGGCCAACTGGATGAAATCCTAGCCCAGCTCCAACTAGGTGATCTAGATGTTGATGAAGCCACGAAGCTTTATGAAAAAGGTATGCTAATTGTTAGTGACCTAGAACAATACCTTAAAACTGCTGAAAATAAGGTTATAAAACTCAAAAAAGCCTTTGAGAAATGATAGACTGGCTAATTCTGACAGGGGCCGCGCTGATATTTTGTTTTGGCTTTGTAGTTGCTTTCGGCGCGCCATATCTGCCCACACTTTCACCCCAAGTGAAGACCTCCTTAGAGCTGCTTAACCTTAAACCAGGCCAAACGCTGCTTGAATTAGGTTGCGGGGGCGGTAATATCTTGATTGCTGCCGCAAAACAAGATTTGTTCGTGGTTGGCTACGAATTAAACCCAATTTTGGCTCTTGTTGCTTGGCTCAGGACAAGAAGATACAGTGGTAGGGTTAGGGTAGTTTGGGGCAATTTCTGGACTAAGAAATGGCCTCCAGCAGATGGTATTTTTGTTTTTGGAATAGATAATTACATGAAGAGGTTGCATAAAAAAATTACTCAACAGTTTAATAAACCTGTCAAACTTGTTAGTTTCGCATTTAAGATCCCAGGCAAAAAACAAACTGCCCAAAAAGACGGCTTGTACCTCTACCAGTATTAAGATAACATAAGCGATATGGACCTTTTTAACCAGCAACCACCGCCGCTGTCGACTCAGCCGGTAACCGCTACCCAACTTAAGCATCGCAACCCGATGAGTCTGATTACAACCCTGGTAATTGCCGTTTTGTTCTTACTGGCAAGTTTGGCTTTTGGGGCTTGGGCCTACAGTAGCCGACAAGATTATAAGAATAACTCAGATAAAAAGTCCGCCGCCGCCGTGAAAGCAGCCGAGGAAGCCTTAAATAAAAAACTAGAAGCCGATTTTGCAGAGAGGGAAAAGCTCCCAACCAAAACTTACACAAGTCCATCCACGGCCGGCACTCTAAGCATCAGTTACCCTAAAACTTGGAGCGCTTATGTCTCGCAAGACGAGAAATCAGCAACTCCAGTGGACGGCTATTTCTATCCAGACTTTGTGCCTACTTTGCAATCTGGCAAGTCATTCGCATTGAGGATAGAAGTGGTTAGCCAGACTTACGATCAAGTTATGAAACAGTTCGACTCAAGTGTGAAAACTGGCAAAGCAAAAGTTTCACCGTTTCGCCCAGCCAAGGTTCAGTCCGTACTCGGTTCAAGAATAGACGGTGACATCGGGTCGAATAAGCAGGGGAGTATGGTGGTGTTGCCACTGAGAGATAAAGCTATAAGAATCTCTACCGAATCACAGTCTTTCATGAGCGATTTTGACGATATTATTCTTGCCAGTCTTTCGTTCTCACCATAGCCCTGGCTTTTCAGCAGTGCTATAATAGCCTGCAAAGAAGTGAGGTTATTTCAAATTGGACACAGTACCAATGGGACTTGGCAAGCGGCTAGATGATGGGCGTCTACTGCGAGCCATGGCCGAGCAGCTAAAAGCACCAATATTACAGATTGCTAGGCAGCTTGAATTTGAGGGACAACAAAATGAATCCCTAGCTGAATTATCCGAACAAGCCGAAGTAGCCTTGAATCTCCTAGATAGTTATTTGCTTAGCACTGAACTCCACTTGGCTAAAGAACCACTTGAGCTTGAGCCTGTGGCCATTTCTTCTATGCTCTATGACACAGCTCACAATTTGAGTAATATTGCCGGCCAATATAATTGTCAGGTGGAACTACAACTGTCTGGCAAATACGAACCGGTCTTGGCACACAAGAAAAGTCTTGGTGCCGCCCTTACGACGCTTGGCTATAGCTTTATCGAAGCACAAAATATTGAGAATTTGGCGGATAAAACTGTTATTACCTTGGCTGCACACCGAACACGTTATGGCATAATCGCCGGTATTTACGGGGAACAGGAAGGATTGAGCAAAGACATTTACAGGCGGGCCAAAAAACTCTACGGCCGAGCCCATCAATCATTGTCTATAAGCCCTAGTACGGGTGCTGGTGTTTTTCTAGCAGACGCTCTTCTTGCTTCGATGTCTTCGCACTTGCATGTATCACATCACAAGAATCTTAGCGGTCTTGCTGCTACCTTACTGTCTAGCAGCCAAATGTCCTTAGTATGAAGATACTAATGATTGAGCCTAATCGCTTGTTGGCTCGAACGTACACGAAAGCTCTAGAACTAGTAGGCCATAATGTTATGTGGTCAAATGGTGCTCAACAGGCTGTGCGCATAGCGGATGGTCAAAAACCAGACCTAGTTCTTTTGGAGCTACAGTTAGTGAAGCATAATGGCATAGCATTTTTATATGAGTTTAGGTCTTATCCGGATTGGCAGTCGGTGCCTGTTATTATCCATAGCATGGTTTCTCCGGATAATCTTCAAGTAAATAAAGAAGTCTATAGGCGTCTTGGCATAAGCGCCTATTTATATAAACCACAAACCTCACTTAAGAATTTAGTTAGCACCATCGACCAAATGTTTGCCTTGTCCTCATGAATCAGCTAGTTACTGTTGGTATGGTACTGGCGCGTACAGATTTTCAGGAAGCGGACAGGATTGTCACTATTTTGACAAAAGATCACGGCAAACTTAAAGCCATGGCAAAAGGAGTTCGCCGCCCAAAATCTAAACTGGCCGGCGGTATTGAGCTTTTTAGCGTTAGTAATTTTACATATTTGCCAGGCAAAGGTAACATTGGAACTTTAATTTCCAGCCGGTTGATTACTCACTATGCCAATATAGTCAAAGACATTAAGCGAACCATGCTTGGTTATGAATTATTGAAAAGACTCAACAAAGCCACCGAAGATGCTACAGGCCAAGAATATTTCAAGCTCCTAGATCAAACCTTCAAAGTTCTGGACGGGGATTTATCGCTTGAGCTGATTGAGGATTGGTTCAATGCCCAACTTTTAAGAACAGCCGGGCACCAGCCGAATCTAAAAACGGACAAGGGCGGACAAAAGTTGCAAATGGCCAGGCAATACTCTTTCGACACAGAAAATATGAATTTTGTAGTGAGCAAAGAAGGCAGGTACGGACAGCGCCACATCAAACTCTTACGTTTGCTGTTTGGGCTGGAGGATCCTACGGCCTTAGGTAAAATACAAAACATGGAAGAAGTTTTGCCAGCCAGCGAGCAACTGGTTAGAACTATGTTTCACCAGTTCATTAGAATATAATCCTTCACACATTTGCAACAGTCAGCCTGACCCTGAGCAGAGCTCAGGACTCTGCTGACTTCTTGGCGCCATGCCCGATTTTCTCTTGTGATGCTCCTTCGCAGTATTGCAGATACAGCTCAGTCTGCTTCTCAGAGAGAAATCGCACCTGGCACCCAAGTGCAAGATGTGTGATAATTACAGCTAAATATGAGCGACGTAAAACTAGAAGATATTGTTAGTCTGTGCAAACGGCGTGGGTTTATTTATCAAGGATCAGAAATTTATGGCGGCCTGGCAGGCACCTGGGACTATGGCCCACTTGGCGTTCAGCTTAAGCGCAATATTTTGAACCTGTGGTGGAAAATGTTTGTTGAAGACCGCGACGATATGTTCGGGCTTGATGCCGCAATTTTAATGAACGCCAAAGTTTGGCAGGCTAGCGGTCACGTTGAAGGTTTTAATGATCCGTTAGTAGAATGCAAACATTGCCATACCCGTTTGCGCGAAGATCACGTCAAAGACGGTAAGTGCCCGGTTTGTGGCAAGACTGGCACATTCAGTAAAGCCCGTAATTTTAATATGATGTTTAAAACTCAAGTTGGGCCGGTTGATGATGAGTCGAGTGAGTCATATCTAAGACCGGAAACAGCGCAAGGCATGTTCGCAAATTTTAAAAATATTTTAGATAGTTTTTACCCGGACATACCATTTGGCTTGGCGCAAATTGGCAAAGCCTTCCGTAATGAAATAAGCCCACGTGATTTTGTTTTTCGCGCGCGTGAGTTTGAGCAAGCGGAAATTGAATATTTTGTACAACCTAACGATTGGGAAAAACATTTCGAAGAGTGGGTTAAGAATATTTATGAATTTCTAGAAGCTCTAGGTCTAAATAAAAGTGAAGTCCACGAGCTGGCCGTTCCTGCGAAAGACCGAGCGCACTATAGTAAACGCACCATAGATTTTGAATTTGATTTTCCTTTTGGCCGGAGTGAGTTGCTTGGTTTAGCTTACCGGACCGATTATGATCTTACTCAGCACCAAAAGACATCAGGCAAAGGTATGGAGTACTCACCTAAAGACGGCGCCGCGCCTTATTTGCCACACGTCATTGAGCCGAGTTTTGGCGTGGATAGATTACTGCTTGCAGTATTGGTTTCGTCTTATGCGGTGGATGAGCAAAATGGTGAGAAAAGGGCGTTTCTAAAATTGCCGGCAACGATCGCGCCGGTTAAAGTTGCCGTATCGCCACTGCTCAAAAACAAGACAGAGCTAGTCAAAAAGGCTAGGGAAGTTTACGACATATTGAAAAAAGAATTTGGCGCGGTGATGTTTGATGACAATGGGAACATTGGCAAACGTTATCGCCGCCAGGACGAAATTGGCACGCCATACTGCGTGACCATAGATTTCGATACGCTTAAAGATGATACGGTTACTGTCCGCAACCGCGACACAACCAAACAAGAGCGAATCAAAATACTAGACTTAGCTGCTAAACTTTCTTAGCGTTATGATTGAGCGATGAAGGCTGCCGAGCATTTAGCTAGACATGATCCGGTGCTTAAGCCGCTTGTTAAAAAGTTTGGCATTTTTAAACCAACGCTCCATACAAATTATTACTATCGCTTAGTCAGGTCTATCATTGGCCAGCAATTGAGCGTTAAGGCGGCTTCGAGTATTGAAAAACGCTTCTTGGATTTATTTGGTGGGGAACTGCCATCGCCAGAACAAATATTACAGATACAACCCGAAGAGCTAAGAGCTGTTGGATTATCAAATGCAAAGGTTGCATACGTCAGAGATTTAGCTCAGCATATTTTAAACGGACAACTAGAATTAGAAAAACTGCCCAAACTCAGCAATGAAGAGATTATCAAAGAGTTGGTGGCAGTGAAGGGAATAGGCGAATGGTCAGCCCACATGTTTTTAATTTTTGCCCTTGGCCGGCAAGACGTCTTGCCAACAGGCGACCTAGGAGTGCGCAGCGGGATTAAAAAACTCTACGGCTATGAATCGCTGCCAACGCCAACGGAAATTATTGAGCTAGCTGAAAAAAATAATTGGCATCCATACGAAAGCGTTGCCGCTTGGTATATCTGGCAATCGCTGGATAACAGCCCATAAGTGCTATGATTGAGCTATGAACAGTTCAAAAAATTACGCCTTCATCGACAGTCAGAATCTAAATATCAGCACGCAAAAATTAGGCTGGAAAATGGATTGGGTAAAATTCCGTAAATTTTTAGCCGACAAATATGGCGTTACTCAGGCTTTTATGTTTATTGGCTACGTCCCAGAGTTTGAGGATATGTACAAACAGCTCCACGAAGCCGGCTATTTGGTGGTCTTAAAACCTACCTTTGATATGAGTAAGCCGCGTCAAGAAAAACCGAACGAAAAAGAAGAGGACAAAAAACCAACAAAAGGCAACATTGATGCCGATCTTGTACTGTGGGCCATGAAGGAATTGCCAAATTATGACAGCGCCATAATTGTTTCCGGCGATGGAGATTTCTACGCCTTAGTAGAATACTTGGACGAGCACCACAAATTATTAAAAATATTGGCACCGTCTAGCCACTATTCAAGCCTATATAATCGCTTTGATAGCTACATTGAGCGTTTGGACAAATATCGAATAGAACTTGCTTATAGAGATTTTAGAAAACGCCGTAAAACTTGAGCTATCTGCCGCCAGCTTGTAGCTTAGGCGTATAATTAGATTGTAAGTAACTAACCGAGGAGGATCTGATATGTTAAGCGACAAAAATGTTGTAGCGGTTCTGGCACAGAAAGATATGTCCGCAGCTAGGGAATTTTATGAAAAAGTTTTAGGATTAAAAGTAGAAAAAGAAACCGAAGATGGCGGTGTTGCATATAAGAGTGGCGACAGCAGCCTGTTTATTTACCAATCAAGTTCAGCTGGTACTAACCAGGCTACCGCTGCAGCTTGGAATGTAAGTGACGGTGTGGAAGATATTGCAGAAATGCTTAAAGCCAAGGGCGTTATTATGGAGCATTATGACTCTATCCCTGGTGTAACTTTACAGGGTGATGTTCATGTCATGGGAACCATGAAAGCGATTTGGTTTAAAGATCCAAGCGGCAACATCCTGAACGTTGTTAGCGGCATGTAAAATTTGCAAGAAGTCTCTGTGGATAGCTTGCTAGACTTTTGCCGCCAGCCAGCGCATACTTTAGGCATAAAATAATTCATCTGTCCGCCTGGCGTGGACAAAGGGGGGAATAAATGGACGTACAAGTAAATATGTGGGCAGTCCTTCTGGCAGCAGTTGCCAGTATGGTTGTGGGAAGTATTTGGTATGCGCCACCGATATTTGGCAACTATTGGCAAAAACTAGCCAAGCCTGATGCCAAACGAGCTAAAGATGAAATGGCTCAAACGATGATTGCTACTTTTGTCTTGAGCCTGGTTACGGCCTATATTCTGGCCCACGTAACATATCTTTCCCAAGCCTTCTATGGTTATAGCTATGTAAAGACTGGCCTAACCACTGCTTTTTGGTTATGGCTAGGCATAAGCACGCCGGCAGTTTTGGTACACGGTATGTTTGAGCAAAAGCGTAAAAAGCTACTGCTGTTAACGACATCGCATGAGTTGTTAACCCTTCTAACCATGGGGCTTGTTATTGGCCTGTTGAAATATTAAAGAATGGATTTTGACCTTCCAGTCTTTCCGCCCGGGTTCTATTGGGGGGCTAGCACCGCTGGGCACCAGGTAGAAGGCGGCAATCAAGACCAGTGGACCATTTGGGAGCTAGCTCACGCCAAAGAGCTAGCCAAAAATGCTGCTCATAAATACCCGATGATTAGCCGAGAGTATACTATTAGCCGTCTGCCAATCTGGCAAGAAGCCAAAGATCAAATCCAAGACCCTAATAATTACGTTTCAGGCACAGGCGTAGACCATTATAGGAGATTCAAACACGATTTTGACTTGCTTGAAGACCTAAACCTAAATGCTTATCGGTTTAGTATTGAGTGGTCAAGACTTGAGCCAGAGGAAGGCAAGTGGGATGAAGAGGCCTTTAATCATTACCGTGAGTACATAAAAGAATTAAGATCCAGAAAGATTGAACCTTTTGTCAATATCTGGCATACAACTTTGCCAACTTGGTTTAGTGACAAGGGCGCTTTTGAGAAACACGCCAATTTACTTTACTGGAAAAGGTTTATCAAAAAGATAACAGATGAACTTCTAGACGAAGTGAAGTACGTTATAACTATTAATGAACCAAACGTCTATGCTACTTATAGTTATTTGACAGGGGAATATCCGCCAAACAAAAAAGATGCGCTTCAGTATTCATTGGTATATTGGCACCTCACGCGCGCGCATAGGGCGGCCTATAAAATAATCAAAAACAAATATCCGGATATTCAGATAGGTATAGCCTCTCAGCTGGCTAACATACAGGCCAAGAGGCCGCATAATTTATTAGATGAGATTATTACTAAATGGATGCGATATTTTTGGAATTGGTGGTTTTTTCGGCGCACGCGTAAAGAACAAGATTTCATAGGTTTTAATTACTATTTCACGGATTATTATCGTTTCGATAAAGGTATTCGCCCAACAGACCCTAAAGTTCCCCTCAGCGACCTTGGCTGGTATATGGAGCCGGAGGGCATCTACCCCTTATTGCTTCGGATCTGGGCACGCTATAAAAAGCCAATCTTTATCACCGAAAACGGTATTGCCGATAGTAAGGATCAATATCGACGCTGGTGGATTGAAGAGACAATTGTTGCCATGGAAAGGGCAATTAGCGAAGGCGTTGACTTGAGGGGTTATTTCCACTGGAGCTTATTGGATAATTTCGAATGGGCTTACGGTTGGTGGCCAAAATTTGGTTTGGTAGAAGTTGACCGCGAACATGGCATGAGGCGCAAGATTCGGCCCAGTGCCAGATGGTTTGCCAGCCGGATTAAGCAATTAAGCCTTGGCTCAAAAAAGCAATAACAGATGAAAATAAAGCCGACAAACCAATATGGTTGACTTTTTGTCATGCTTATGCTAGTATATGGGTTATGGCAAATAATTTAGAAATTTCACACATACACAATCTAACAGATAAAGACCGCAGCAATGCCCGCACTTTAGGTATCTCTGATGCCGAATTTGCTCGCCGAGAGGCAACTGCTCGTAAGCTCTTAACTGCAGGCAGTAGAGTAGGACGATTAGCTGCCAAAACAGCAGTGGCCGCTGGATTAACAGCTGGCGCAGTAGTTGGCTACACCCACATAGTTCCTGATGAAAAACCATCGGTGCCTCATGAGACAACTACCACAGTTCCCGATCGAACCCCAAAAGACGTCGTACACACCGTAAAGGCTGGCGAGAACCCCTGGACGATATCTGAGGAATACAACACAATCCGCGAAGATATAGTCAACATGGACCAAGACATAGCTGCCCAGGATGCCGATGCAAAAGGCAATATACACCCAGGCCAGCATATTAAGATTTCAGACAGGGCTACAGATTTTCGTCCTTAATGTTGCTGCCAAAAAATTATTAATCTAGCGTAGCGATTTTATCCGAACCCCCACATGTTGTGGGGGTTTTTGTTTTGGCCGGAAACTGTGGATAAGTAAGGGTAATATTACCTTATTTTGGGTGAAATCTACTTGCCAGTGGGTGAGCGTGGGTTGTACACTCTTG
>DATIIF010000071.1:0-6963 GCA_035479935.1 Patescibacteria group bacterium | reverse complement strand
ACCTTACCAACTTTACTCTTACTAACTGTTACCACAGGTTTTCCCAGAATATCAAAATTAACTTTCATTAAATCTTTCAACCTAACCAACTCATCAGGGTCGGCAAGCACATCGTGGTCATTTACTACCAAGCCGTGGTTTACAACATCTCTTATATCTTGCGACAGCAGCACCAAAGTGCCTTTATTAAAGCGATCTTGGCAGTAAAAACCTTCGATTTTTAGATTTTTTGGGTCAATTATTGGGGAAATAGTTCTAGCAACTTCGCCGCCAGTCCGAAGTGACATCACTGGCTTACCAATTAAGTTTTTACTTAGTTGCAACATTGCTAACTTGGACCCTCTTTCTCTATAAAGCTTAACATCATTATATCTCATACCCTGCATGCAAACAGGCTGATGTGGGAGGTATGAAAAAAGATTTGGCTTAAGCGTAATTAATTCGATACAATGCGCCGTGAATGAGGAAATACCTGATTCGGGGGGTGACTTTACTGGGCACTCTGCCCCTGTTGTTTCCACTAACTGCCTTTGCAGATACCATATCTACCGAACCTCAAATTATATTGACCGAAATAAAAGTCAAAACCGACACAACTTATGACGAGTTTGTAGAAATTTATAATGCTTCGGCCGAAGAGATTGAATTAAGCGATTACAGCCTGGAATACTATAACGATTATGACACTAACGTAGCCACGACTCATGTTGAGCCAACCCTCTTGCCGACTGGCAAGCTACCTTCTGGTTCATATTTTGTTTTGGCCCACAATCAGGCGCAAATCTCAGATTCAGGCGACTTGAATTTGTATACAACTTCACTCAAAGACGGAGGGGGCACACTAAAGATTTGGGGTCCAGATGTAAACGATCCAACTGCGCCGGACGCATTGCAAGATTCGCTGTCGTGGGCTAGTTTGAGTAGCCCGCCGGAAGGTGTTGTGAGCGTCGGCTCGAGCACCAACACCACCTCAAAATCCCAAAGTCTGCAACGCAATACGGATGAATTTGGCAACCCGGTTGTTGATGACTCTCAGTGGTCTTTGGACACTCCTCATCCTGTTTCAGAGGCTTTGATTTTGCCTGCATCTACAGAGGAAGGAACTAACTCGAACCAAGAAGACACCTCGACCGATTCAGGTGGGACTTTGCCAGAGGAAAATAATGCAGGCGCCGAACCAGCAAACCAGACAGGCTTGTTGCCAATAGTTTTGAACGAACTATTGCCAAACCCAATGCCACCACAAACCGATACTCTGGATGAATACGTGGAACTATATAACCCCAACGACCAAGCCGTTGATCTTACTGGCTATAAAGTCCAGACCGGCAATACCTATTCTTACTCCTATGAATTTTTATCCGGAACCATCCCGGGACATGGCTATTTAACACTAACCAGCGGAGAAACAAATCTGGCGTTATCTAATACCGGCGGCAAGGCTCGGTTACTGGATGCCGGCGGGCTAACAATAAGCGAAGCTCCAGCTTATGAAGACGCATCTGAGGGCCAAGCTTGGGCACTGATCTCTGGCTCGTGGGAGTGGACTACTTCGCCCACGCCAGGCGCGGAAAACAGTTTGACCCGGCCAATCATTGTTCCTAAATCCACAAAGATTACTAAAAAAGCTAAGGCCAAAAAAGCCCGTGTTAAATCGGCTTCTACTAAAAAGTCGAAGAAGCCAAAGTCTAAAGCTACCGGTTTGAACCAGGAAAACCCCGAAGATCCGGCCGAAATTGCGCCATTGCATACCGGTGTGCTTGCGGTAGTGGGGCTGGGCACGCTAGTATATGCCGGATATGAGTACAGAACTGATGCGGCAAATAAGCTCTTCCAGCTCCGACGCTACCGAGAAAGTCGCCGAGCGGCTCGGGCGGCGACTTCGGGGCGGTGAAGTTATTGAACTACTAAGCGATCTTGGAGGTGGCAAGACTACTTTTGTCCGTGGCTTGGCGCGTGGCGCCGGCAGTACTAGCCACGTCGCTAGCCCGACTTTTAAGATTTCTAGCGAATATAAAACGCCAAAATTTAATATTTTTCATTTTGATTTTTACCGTTTAACAGAAGCTGGAATTGTAGCCAATGAGATTAAGGAAGTGGTTGATGATCCGCATGGTGTTGTTGTTGTGGAATGGGGGGAAATTGTGAAGAACGCTCTGCCACCTAAAAGATTGAAAGTTAAAATTAAAAATGTAGATGAAAACGAACGGCAACTAATGTTTACATGCCCGAATAACCTAGAATATCTTCTGGAGGATTTAAAATAATGCTAATTTTGACTATTCGTACCGACAAGCCAGAAGCCGAAATTGGCCTTTTTGATGACGCCCAAGAAATAAAGTATGAAAAATGGGAAGCCCACAGAAAACTAGCGGAGACTATTCACCAGAAAATTAAAGATATATTAGACTCGGCCGGTAAGGATTGGGCTGATATTGAAGGAGTCGTCGTTTTTAAAGGACCGGGTAGCTTCACGGGTTTAAGAATCGGACTAGCGGTTGGCAATGCGCTGGCCAGTAGTTTAAATACACCAATTATTGGTACAACTGGACATGATTGGGTGCAAAAGGGCATTCGGATATTGTTAACAAAACCAAGTCGGGCGGTAGTTATCCCAGAGTACGGTGGGGCTGTTCATACGACTTTGCCAAAAAAGTAAATTGTTGACCACTAAGCTCTCGAGGGCGTATAGTTTAAGCAGGATTTAGACGTTTTGGGAACGAAATCCTCTTGAATTTACTTAAACTTTGATCTTCCAAGTAGACTTTGGCTAAAGAAGTGATAGTGACTGCCAGGTTTTTCTTGGTACCGATTGGAAAGGATGAAATATGGATCCAATTACCATTATTTTGGCATTGGTTGGTATTGGCGTGGGTTTTGGCGCCAACAATGCTCTGACAAAAAAGAAATTAGGTTCGGCCGAAGAAGCCGCCAAAAAGGAATTAACCAAAGCTAAAAAAGATGCTAGCAAATTAATTGACGAGGCCAGGGAAGAAGCCGCCAAGCTAGCTGAAAAAGCCAGAAACGATGAGAGTAGCCGACGCAAGGAACTAAAGGATATTGAGCAACGGCTGATCTCGCGTGAAGAGAACTTCGATAAAAAGCTCGATGACCTAGATAAACGAGCGGAAAATATGCGTAAAAATGAGAATGAAGTCGAGCAATTAAAAGACGAAATCCGTGATATACGCAAAAAGCAGCAGGACAAGCTGGAGAAAGTTGCCAAACTAAGCAAAAGCGAGGCTGCCGATAAGTTGATGAAAATGACGGAGCGGGATATTCGCGGTGATCTGACTAACCTGATTGCTAAGCTTCAGGAAGAAGCTAGGGAAACTGCCGAAGATCGCGCCGGCATGGTTATTGTTGGGGCTATGGAACGCATGGCAAGTGAAGTGACTGCCGAGCGGACCATCACAGCCGTTAAAATGGAAGACGAAGAAATGAAGGGCCGCATTATTGGCAAAGAAGGCCGCAACATTCAAGCCTTGCAAAGAGCTACCGGTGTAGACATTATGGTTGACGACACTCCTGGTTACGTGGTTCTGTCCAGTTTTGATCCAGTTAGGCGTGAAGTTGCCCGTCAGGCGCTAGAGATGCTGCTCAAAGACGGCCGGGTTCATCCGGGTAGGATTGAGGAAGTGGTTGAAAAAGCCCAGGCCAATGTTCAAAAAGACATTATTCGTGCCGGTGAAGATGCCGCCCGCGAGGTTGGCATCATTGGTATTCCTAAAGAAATATTGCAACTCCTTGGCGAGCTCAAATACCGCACGTCTTACGGGCAAAATGTGCTTAAGCACAGCACCGAAATGGCGCACATTGCCGGCATTATCGCTGAAGAGCTGGGTGCTAATGTCAAAACCGCCAAATATGCCGCGTTAGTGCATGACTTAGGTAAAGCTTTAACACATAAAATGGAAGGCAAACACCATCATATTTCTGGTGAGATGTTACGCAAATATGGTGCGCCAGAAGAGGTCGCTCATGCCGCCGAAGCACACCATGATGACATGGATGCTACTACAACTGAGGCCCTCATTGTCCGTGTAGTTGACGCGATCAGTGCCTCTCGCCCCGGGGCTCGAAATATCTCTGCTGAAAACTTTGTGGAGCGCATGAAAGACCTAGAAAATGTTGCCAACAGCTTTGAAGGCATTGAAAAATCCTACGCTATTAGCGCAGGTCGCGAAGTTAGAATTTTTGTTAGACCCCAAGAGATTGACGACTTAAGTGCCATCAAACTGGCTAGAGATATTGCCAATAAAATTGAATCGAGCATGCAATACCCTGGTACAATCAAAGTAAACGTAATTCGTGAAACTCGCGCTATAGAATTTGCAAAATAAAGATGCTTACAATAATTTTCGAAGCCCACGGCACAAGCCTAGACAATGAAAACAAAGTAGCTTCCGGCTGGTCTGATTCACGTTTGTCGCCGCTTGGCATGGATCAAGCCAAGCAAATAGGTGATCGCTATCGTGATAAGCACGTCGATGCGGTTTTTTGTTCTGACCTGAAACGCTCACAGCAATCGGGAGTTATTGCCTTCGACGCTAACCCCAAATTAATCTTTACCGATTGGCGGCTCCGTGAATGCGACTATGGCGATTTAACACAGGAACCTAGCCAATCAATTGATGCGGTAAGAGTTCAGCACATAGTTGAGCCTTTTCCAAACGGAGAGAGTTACAACCAATGCATGGAGCGTATAGCCAGCTTCTTAAATGATATGAAGGTACGTTATGAGGGCAAGACCATTATGATTATTGGTCACCGAGCTACTCAATATGGCTTAGAACATTGGCTCAATAATAAACCGCTAGAACAAATCATTGCCGAACCTTGGTCTTGGCAGCCGGGCTGGACATATAAGCTGGGAGCCTAAGAAAGATTCATCTTGAAGGTTTCCAAACAAGCGAAAATTCCACCAATCAATTTGAGCACTAGGCTTCTTTGTTTTGATCTAGAGACTAATGGCTTGCATGGAAAAGCCTTTGCTGTCGGAGCAATTGTCATGGATATGGATGGTAAAGTTGTTGAAGAGTTTTCGGCACGAACTCGTGTAACTACCAAACTCGATCCTTGGGTAAAAGATAACGTCCTGCCGGCAATTGTTGACATGCCAATAACCCATAGCACCTATACGGAGATGCGCGAAGCGTTTTGGGAATGGTATTTAGACAATGAACCGAACTGCGACTACGTTATTGTCAGTAACGGCTATCCGGTTGAATATCGTTTTTTGCTGGATTGCCAGGAAGCGGACATTGAAAAAAGATACTGGCAGCATCCATTTCCGATAATTGATCTATCATCATTACTTCTACCTTTTGGCGAATTAAAAGAAGCCAGCAAAAGTAAATTACTAGCTAGAGTTCGCCAAGAGAATCTTAAACCTCACAATCCTTTGCACGATTCTATGACCACCGCGTTAATGGCCATAGAAGTTTTTAAAAGTATCTAATCAGTAGGTAAGATGCTAAAATAACCCTTGTAAAATTGCTCTAGTGTACCAATGGACGGGGTGTGGCGCAGTTGGCTAGCGCGCCGCGTTTGGGACGCGGAGGCCGGAGGTTCGAGTCCTCTCACCCCGACCACTGGTACACTAGCCATATTGCCACGGGGTGTGGCGCAGCAGGACACACGCGCAGCGTTCGCTTGTCCCATATAATTTTGATCGTCGGAGTATGGCGCAGCTTGGTAGCGCGCTGCGTTCGGGACGCAGAGGTCGGCGGTTCAAATCCGCCTACTCCGACCAGTGTTATACTAAATGTTATGAAAATGAAGACGATCACGACATTTGCCGCTATTACTGCATTTGTGATCGCAGCCATAGGAGTAGCTTTAGCATATGCCCCTTTGTGGATTTTTAGTGACTCAAGAGAGCCAGTACCAATTTGGCCGATCCTGGTAATTTTTGGTGTAGTGCCATTTATAGTTGGCGTTAGCCTAGCTTATGTGAGCCATAAACTCTTAAGATAAATCATAAATCTTGACCATTCTGTCGTTCTGCTACAATACCTTTGATGTTAGCTCCACTTTTTTCTCTGTTTGTCATTGCTTTAATCGTTGGTTCTTCTGAAATATTGTGGTACCTAAAAAAGTTGCGCCGCGAAGCTGGCCGCAAATACATACATATTTTATCCGCCATTTGGATTGCATTCTGGCCATTTTTTATGAGTTTTAAAGCTATATTTTTTCTGTCCATAATTTTGCTAGCCGGCATCATAACTATACGTGTGCTAAAAATCGGCAAAGCTATACACACAGTGGAAAGGCTTTCAAACGGCGATGTATTATTCCCAATTGGTATCGCCATTTGCTGCGTAATTACATCATCGCCTTGGATATTTGCAGCCGCCATACTAAACATTGGCTTGGCTGATGGCTTGGCTGGTTTAATTGGTAGCCATTACAATTTCCATGAATACAAAGTTCTCGGTCATAAAAAAAGTTTGTTGGGCACTGGAGTCTTTATTCTTACATCAATGATGATTGTGGCAATTGTTTTTAATCACGGGCCCTTTTACTCACCGTCCGACCTGATTTGGGCGATAACAATAATACCTTTGGCGACTGCTCTGGCGGAAAATATCTCACCAATGGGGGTAGACAATATTACCGTGCCTATTTTGACGTCGCTTTTGCTAACGTTGATTGCTTGAAGCTGCCGTGAGCTCTAAGGGCATTAAAAATAACAATAACGTCTACAACTTCTTGGATTGACGCTCCATAAACTGGTTTGAACTTACCGCTGGAAAAGACAACCATTAGCCCCAGACTTAAACCAATCCCAAGTAAAATACTTTGTTTGGCAATCTTAAAAGTCTGTTTAGCAATCTCAACAGCTGAAGCAACTTTGGCAATGTCGTCTAGCATTATGACCACATCCGCCGACTCGCTGGCAGCAGTTGATCCGCGTGCGCCTAGCGCAATGCCAACATCTGAAGCTGTTAACACTGGCGC
>DATIIF010000070.1:0-3457 GCA_035479935.1 Patescibacteria group bacterium | reverse complement strand
GCGGTCTGGAAACGGGTTATGGAACTGGACTTTCCGGATACCAGCCAATACGAAAAGAGTTTGAAAGGCATCCTGAGGTTCGAAGAAGATTTGATCAAAAAATAGCGCGGTAACCCCGCGCTATTTAAATTTTCTACTTTGGTTATTTTTTGAATTTATCAGAAGCTGCGAACAAGTACTTGTATAGGTTTACGGCTATCATGCCGCCGACCAAGGGCCCAAGGACGTAAACAGCGTTGAAGCTTTTCTCGCCCAACGCGATTGCCGGATTTATATAGCCAGCTGATGCTGTAGAGGCAACTACTACGCCGACAAATATTGCGGCACCCATCGCTAAGGCCGTTTGTAAAGTGTCAAACTTCTTTGAAATGGCTGCAGCCAGAGCAAATGCCAAGATAGCTGCACCGACCAGTTCAGCCAGCCACATTGGAGTGCTAAAGGCCAAGCTTTTCGCTGGTAACGTGTGGTTGATGAAGTATTGATAGAGTTGCAGAGCAGCCAAACCGCCTAGAAATTGAGCGGCGATATAGGCTATAGCCCTCAAAGTTCCAATCTGTCTAGCTGTCCATAGACCAAAAGTCAAAGCCGGATTAACATGAGCGCCAGAAATAGAGCCGAAGAACATGACGATAACAGCCAATGCAACCGCTAAACTAGTCCCGATAAAGTACGATACTGCTGTAGTTTGGCTTAAGACCAATGCTACCATTACCAGTATGGCCGTACCCAAAAACTCGGCCATAACAGTGGCTAATTGTGGCCTGTTAAACATTATTATTAACTCCTCCGTTACTTATTCTTAGCTTCACTATATTACTAATTTGAAAAAATACAAAATCATGCAATTCGAATGTGTTATGGCGCGCTAATCAATTTTATTTTATTATATATGTATGTCACCAGAAATGAAGAGTGGAGAGGCACGAAGAATTTACTGGTCAATTCTTGGGGGTAGGTTTAATCCCGAAGAGGTCACTTTGGATGCTGAAAGACTGAATGCGATTGCAGTCCACATTCGAAACTCTGGTAATACTCTGCGGATTTACTTCCCGGTTATCTATGCGATTGAGATTAGCAATCCCGAATTATTTAGCGATGAGTTTAGCAAAGTTACAGTTGAAAAAGATTTATCCGACGTCATCCATATACTGAATCCAGAAGAATACGATGACGAAAAACTAGGAGAATTACGAAGAAGAGTGCCGGAGCTAGATTCTTCACCACCACCCGTAATGATGGCGCTGGGGATAATCTTTGAAGGCCTGGAAAAAGTTGAGAGTGAATTAGTTGAAAAAGAAGTAGTAGTAAAAGAAAAAGCATCCGGAGTTAAGGCTCGTGCCTACGGAACAATCAGGGGCATTTATCTAGTCCAGAACGGGATGGAAGACAAATTCCCGATTCCCATTAAAGACTCTGTAAAATAGCATTATGGCGTTTGAAGATTATAAGACTAAAAAGTCTGTAGTAATCGTATACACCGGTGAAGGAAAAGGTAAGACAAGCGCAGCTGTAGGGCTGCTTGCGCGAGCGCTTGGTAATGGCTGGAGCGTAGCGTTTATACAGTTTATTAAACACTGGGAAGTATCCGAGCATGATTTTTTACGCACAATCGGACCGGTTTATGGCAATAGACTATTTTTTTACAAGGGTGGTAGGGGATTTTATAACGCCGGCGCGCTTAGTGAAAAGGATATTACGCCCGCTCAGCACAAAAAAGCTGCTTCTCTGACATATGAAAAGGCTCTTTGGGCTGCTTCTAGTGGTAAATATAATCTGGTTATCTGCGACGAGATAAACAACGCGGCGTTTGAGGGGCTGATACCCAAAGATGCAATCAAAAAACTAATTAAATCCCGGGCTAAAAATACCAGTCTTTGCCTGACTGGGCGAAATTTCCCTAAAGACTTGCTAAGTAATGTCGACATCGCTACTAGTATGACCAAACTGCGCCATCATTTTGATGATAAATTTTTAGCTAATAAAGGTATCGACTTTTAGCAATGGATGTTCGTGAACCGAGCAGAAAACAACTATGGTTTTGGTGGTTGGTGCTCATTGCAATCATTATTGTGGGCGTAGTAATCGCAGCGCATGTATCGTTGCCAAAATCAGTCGAAACCAGCCAGCCGGGGCTTTATTCTATAAATCGGTTCATTGACGGTGACACCATCGATGTAAATATGAATGGCTCTGTAGAAACCATACGTATGATTGGGATGGATACACCTGAAACACACAAACCAAATACACCCGTGCAATGTTATGGCCCAGAAGCCGCAAACTACACCAAAAACCTAATAGATGGCCAGAAAGTCCGCCTGCAGGCCGACCCGCTTGATACCAATCGCGACCGCTATGGCAGGCTTCTCCGTTACGTGTATCTAGCAGATGGGAGATTGGTAGAAAAAGAGCTCATTTCAAACGGATACGCATTTGCCTATACCCAGTTTCCGTTTATAAAAACGTCTGAGTTCAAAGCTTATGAAGTTGCAGCAAAGACTTCTAATAAGGGCTTGTGGGCAAGTTGTCAGGTTACAGTCGAGTCAAACGGCCGCGAACAAACCAACAGCGCACAATAGTTGATATCGTGGCTCGCATTTACTCGCTTCGTTTGAGAACTATGTCGTCAATAAAGGCCAGCGGATAAACAAGGAACGTTGTTGTCCATAAAAGAATAAATAGGAATAGCCGAATTGGATTGGCGCGAAAGTAGAAAGTTCTGACTGATCGGAATTGGTATCTAACATGGGCGGTAAAACTGGTGTGAATCGCGCGGAAAGAAACGCCCACAACCAATCCTGACACGTACTTCACCCGGCCATATTTCTTAAGGCAAAACGCCATGTCGTAATCTTCCCAGATATCTCCGCGCATCAGCACCTGATTTCGGATTTTACTCCAGGCATTGGCTCGAAGGGCACAATTTGCACCCCAAATCAGTCGTGTGCCAGCAATTAATCCAGCTATATAAATATAGCCGTGGAATATTGCCATCCCGACTAATCTGGCAGGTACGTCGTAGGGGTCCGCACCGCCAGTTATTGCCACCACTTTATCGTCGTCGAAAGATCGCTTAACCTTTTCTACCCACATAACGGGCAGTACACTGTCTCCGTCAATTCTTCCTAAAATATCTGATTTTGAAGCATCAAACCCAGTTGATTGGGCAAATACCTGGTGCTGCTTTTTCTCGTGTAGGATTTTGACAAAGCTATACTTCTTGGCGATTTCTAAGCTTTTGTCGCTAGAATTGTTATCTACGATGATTACTTCATCCGGCTTGACGGTTTGCCTTGCGATAGAGTCGAGGCAGCGCTTGATATAGCGCTCCTCGTTATAAACTGGTATAACTATTGTAAGCGTTAGCGATTCATTTTTCATAAACAGAAAGTTCCACTGATTAGGATAACAGGTAATGGTGGGTAAGCTGAAACCTAGTAAAAAACCAAAAAATAAA
>DATIIF010000069.1:0-6543 GCA_035479935.1 Patescibacteria group bacterium | reverse complement strand
GTGTTCTAGAGCAAAGGCAGCGATGTCCTTGTCATAAAAAAAGCGGCTCTGGGCCGCTTCGCTTAGTTCGGTTTCTGGGTTTGGGATATGTGTGTCTAGTACGTTTATCATACTAGAATCTCAGTATAACGCTTTTGTTTTATGGACGTCAAACTATTGGTGGTTTAATATCTCTTTCAATTTTTCACCATGGATATTCATGAAAACCTCAAATTGAGAGTGCATGGGCTCTGGCAGATTACTTAAAGAAAACCAGCCCGAGTCCTCGAACATACCGGGTTCATTCATTTTTACTTTGCCAGGGTCTATCTGAACTGCGAAACACATGGCCACCCAGTGTGAAGGCTGTTCGTCAGGGTTAATACGAAATGCGTCAAAATAGCCGATGAATTCCGAACTTATGGGTTCAACATTATATTCTTCTTTTAATTCACGCTTCATGTTGTCTTCCACGGTTTGACCATGTTTTAGGCCACCGGCACCAGGGTCCCAACGGCCATGCTCATCACGTGACAACTTACTACGTTTTGCAAGAAACAACTTACCATTGCCGTCATGACAAAAAAAGATCGTCGTAACACCCGGAAAGCTCACGCCCTTGTGCTTACGAATTATGTCCGAAGAAAGTTTTTCAAACTTCATTAATAACATTAAACCATAGTCAACAGGTGTAAAACATGATATATTTACCCCTGTTATCAAGCCGGGGTAGCTCAGCTGGTTAGAGCGCAGGACTCATAAGCCTGAGGTCGCGAGTTCAAGTCTCGCCCCCGGTACCAAAATCATGACTGAACCAGTACAACTTTATGACAAACGAGCTAAACCGCTAGCCGGAAAAGGTGCGGCAAAAGAAGAAGTCTTCAAAAAAGGTTTATTACATGGCGCTTCTCATGTGTGGATCTGGCGTAAATCAGACCGAGGCATGAAGATACTTGTTCAAAAACGGGCTAGCAACAAATCTACGTGGCCAAATATGCTTGATATTTCAGCAGCCGGGAAAGTTGATCTTGGCGAGATGCCTATCGAGACGGCTGTTCGGGAGACCAAGGAAGAGCTTGGACTTGATATTAAAGCGCCAGAACTGAGTTATGTTGGGGTTTATTACCTGCGGTCCATGGACCCTGGAGACAATATAGTAAATGAATTCAAATGGTTGTACGTTTACGAACTTAAAAACAATAGACAACTCAGTCTACAAGCTTCGGAAGTTCAGTCAGTGGAGTGGGTTGATTTCAACAAATTTAAGAAAGAGATTTTTGACGATTCAAGATATGTGCCTCATGGACACGAATACTACAAAGCACTCATTTCTTACTTAGAGCAGCTAGTTCCTTAGACAAGTTTTCGATCTTGCCATGTAAAACTATAGGCTGCATGCCAACAATTTCTTCCAAAAAAGTCGATTCTTTGGGTATTTCATTTAGAATCACGATTGGTTTGTGTTGGTAGAATGCCAAGCACATTTCCATCAACACATTGCCGCCAATATAGTTTGGTACGCCGTGTTTCTCATTATTAACTACCAGGCAGATGTCACCTTTGTTCACTTCGTCCAGATGGCCTCGCATTAAGAATGCCTTCCGTTCAAACTCATCCAACGTGGGCTTATAACCAGCCAAATCATAATTATTATCTTGCTTCATACGCCGGGCCGTAAATGGAATGATAACGTTATAGCCAAACTTTTCTAGTTTCTCTTGCAATTCAACGACGTGTTTATAAAAGCTGGCACTAGAGCAAATTGTTATCGTTTTCATGATGTTTGTTTGATTAAAGATAAGCCGTCAGCTGGCAGATCTGGGGTTATGTCTATAACTACCCGACAAGCTTGGGTGCAATTGAGAATATCGGAAGCAACCTTTTCTAATAATCTTTGTCCTTCAGGATCTGAATAAACTTCCCGCAGATGTGATTGGCTAGCCGATAACATGATCGCTCCGTTATAGACGCGCTCGTCACCTTTAACTCCTACACTTTTGGGAATACTTGTACCATCTACCAAGAATTCTCGGCCAATACCGTGACCAACTATTCGCTTGGCCTTCTCAATATCCCCATAGCTCAACATAAAATATTTTCCCTGTTTATCGAATTATTACACAAAAGAGCCTGGTCGTGAAAGACAGGCTCTTTTTAACCTCTAGATTCGATGGTTTATTCGCTGTTTTCTAGCACGTTGTCGACGTCCAAAATTGTTTGGTTATTTGTCGGCACCAGCTCGAAGGCGAAATCGCCAAAGCTAATTTTTTTCATGCTGCCCTTCTTGTTTTAGATTTTTATTTTGAAGCTTCATTATCGTCTATTATACATGAATTTGCTCTTTTGTCAACATACTTTTACAAGATGCTTGGTTTTTAGGGTTGTTTATGTTTTAATGGTGGGGCAGGATCTTAAGTGATTCTCGTCTTGATAAGCAACATTCGTTACGGTTCCTTGTTTAGAACTCGTTCGATAGTTTCTAAGGACAGATGACCAAAAGAAGGTCGACTTGCACGTTACTAAACAAGGAAATTGAATACATGTACAAGTTATTTGTAGGTGGTCTGCCATTTGCAACCACCGATGATGAACTACGCGACGCCTTTGCCGAGCACGGCACAGTTGCTTCAGCAGTAGTTATCCGTGATCGCGATAGCGGTCGTAGTAAGGGTTTTGGTTTTGTGGAATTCGAAAAAGATGAAGAAGGCAAAGCTGCCCAAGAAGCTATGAACGGTAAAGAACTTGGTGGCCGTAGTATTACAGTCAACCAAGCCCGAGAACGCGAAGAGCGCCCTCGCCGCGACTTTGGCGGTGGTGACCGTGGTGGTGACCACGGCAACCGTAGCTGGTAAGTAATTAGCCAGAAATAAAAAAGCCCCTCTTAAATGAGGGGCTTTTTTATTTTGATTCTCTTGTTATACTTCTTAACATAACCGTTTTTAAAAAGGGGCACCTATGGCTAAATCTCAAAGAAAAGTAATCGACACTGTATTTATAATGCTAGGGGTAGCTGTGACCGCTGTGTTGCTAGTTATGGGCGGTTTGGCTTGGTGGGGATATTCATTCGCCACTACCAGCGTACGTAATGAATTATCAGCTCAAAAAATTTATTTTCCACCGAAGGGTAGCCCCGGTTTGGATCCTAAAGAATTCCCTGGCCTACAGCAATATGCAGGGCAATTAGTTGATAATGGTCCTAAGGCTAAAGCCTATGCCAATGAATTTATAGGCAAACATCTAGAAAAGGTGGCCGGTGGGCAAACATATGCCGAGGTCAGTTCTGCGGCCCTCAAAGACCCGACAAACACTAAGCTTCAGGCCCAAAAGCAAACTTTGTTCCAGGGTGAAACTCTGCGTGGCTTGCTGCTCGGTGATGGCTACGCCTACTGGACATTTGGCCAGCTGGCACAGTACGCCGCATTTGCGGCATTTACCGGCGCAGGAGTGATGGCGGTCTTGATTCTGCTAGGCCTGCGTCATCTTTCCAGCTTAAAATAGACAGTTTTAATTCTTCTGAGAGTAATCGTTATATTTAACTAACGTTGGTTTGATTTTGATGACCATGTAAAAACCCTCGTGTAGTTTAGTGACCGGCGGTAGTTGCAGTTTGCCGCCGTAAGGCCGAGCTTTTACAATCAAGTTAAATACTTCGTCCTTAACTTTTTGACCGATCTCAACTTCTGCTATTCCCTGAATTTGGGCAGTTTTTTGAGTGCCCGGCTCATGTATCGTTAGTGCAACTTGGTTATGCGCTAGGATATTGCGGCCTTTTCCTGTATCTGATTTTGTCAAAATATAAATAAAATTGTTCTGGTCGGTCACATAATAAATAATGGCGCCATGTACGTTGCCGGTCCTATCTATTGTGGACAATACACCCAGGTCATGGTTTTTTAGGAAATCAATTCCGTCTTTGTCAACCATGTCTGCAAATGTTGGCTCGGCAGATTGAGCCGTTTCATGTATAGGTGGCTCTGACGCTAGACCTTCTTCAATGCGCTTGGTTTCTATATATTCAACAAAGATTCTAGCGCACTTGGCATTTACGAATTTGAAAGAATAGTCCCCGATGCGCGTATGCAACACTACACTGCAGCCAAGCGCCGCCTTACTCATTTTGACTCCAGAAACAATACCGTAAGTTATCTCGTCAGCTGTATTAAAAAATGGCTTACTATCTACAAAAATGACACGTTTGTCAGTTGCTACCATCATTGCCGAAGTAGCATGGCCGATTTGTCCGTAAACTGCTCCGTGTATATGTTCGTCATCATGAATTACTTGCGGCAATTTACGAACTTCCATTTTTAGAAGACCGTAGGACGAAAAACCTACAGCTTTTAATTCTTCTTTGACTCTATCAATATGGGCTTTGTTCATAACCACATAATAAGCCGATTTCAGCCAGATGACCACAATTGCAATTTAGCTTTAAGGCTTCATAATTTGCTTATGATGCTTAATAAGTACATTTCTTCTGACTATTTTAGAGTACTCCTGAGTGGTGGTGACCCCCGTTCATTAGGCCAGGCAAATAAAGTACTCCACTTTGTGCTTAATGACCAAAAACTTCTGGATAATCTATTTGCGTGTGTTTTGGACGATGATGAAATTGTACGCATGAGGGCTGGTGATGTTTTAGAGAAAGTCTGCGCACAACATCCAGATTGGTTATCGCCTTATATCCCTCGCCTGTTTGATGAAGTTGCAGTAATCAAGCAAGCCAGCATCCAATGGCATCTTGCCCAAATGTTTGGCGAGCTGGAACTGGCTCCTGAATTCCGCGCACGAGCCATTAAAATTTTGTTTGATAATTTATCACGTAACTACGATTGGATTGTTACAAATTTCAGCATGGAAACCTTGGCCTTGTTTGGCAAGGACAATCCTGACGTGCACAAAAAGTTGTTGCCCTTGCTTAGAAGGCTTTCTACTGACAGACATAAGTCAATTGCCTCCAGAGCCAAGAAATTAGTTTTAAGACTTGGTGATAATAATGGCTAGCTCAATCCTACACGCACTTCGTTTGTCTCTTGGTATGGGTTGGGAGATTTTTTGGCCACTAATTTTAGGTTTTGCTTTGTCCGCGGCAATCCAGGCCATTGTATCTCACCGACAGATGAGTAAGCTTTTGCCCAATGACACACCGCGTACTTTAGCACTCGCTACAGCTTTGGGCGCCGCATCTTCGTCCTGTTCTTATGCCGCAGTGGCTCTAGCTCGCTCGATTTTTCGTAAGGGTGCTGATTTTACTGCAGCCGTGGCTTTTGAGATAGCCAGCACCAACTTGGTTGTTGAGCTGGGAATCATAATGGCTCTGCTGCTTGGCTGGCGGTTTACTCTGGCAGAATTCGTTGGCGGTCCAATAATGATAATTGTATTGGCGGTATTTTTCCGTCGTTTTCTCAGCCCTAAATTGGTAGAAGCTGCTCGGGCACAAGCCGAGAAAGGTCTGGCTGGGCGTATGGAGGGCCACAAGATGATGGAAAACATGTCTGTTGAAGGCAACGATTCGATTATTAAGAAGTTACTCTCTGAAAAGGGACAAACGGCAACAAGTCATTTTTTTGTTATGGACTGGGCAAGTGTTTGGTCAGATATTGTGTTTGGTTTATTAATTGCCGGGGCCATAGCAGCTTGGGTACCGGCAAATTTCTTTGAAAAGTTCTTTATTACCAGTCACCCTCTGATTGCAGCCATTTGGGGGCCGCTTGTTGGTCCGTTGATTGCTGTTATCTCTTTTGTTTGCAGTGTGGGCAATGTGCCCCTAGCCGCAGTGCTTTGGAATGCTGGTATCAGTTTTGGCGGAGTAATAAGCTTTATATTTGCCGATCTTATTGTTTTTCCAATTTTGCGCATTTATTACAAATATTATGGGCTTAGAATGACCGGTTTCTTATTTGTTACTTTTTACGCGGCTATGGCAATAGCGGGCTACTTAGTGGAGATAATTTTTGCACTGTTGCACCTAACGCCGCAAATACGCAATGCTACGGTTTTGGATCCAAGCATCAGCCTAAACTACACCAGTGTCCTAAATATTATCTTTCTAATTTTAGGGCTGGCTTTAGTCTGGCGTTTTCTAAAAACTGGCGGGCCAGCTATGCTCAAAATGATGTCTCAAAAAGAGGATTCTGCAATCCACCAGCATTCATAGGCAACAAGCGTAATTACTCTGTTTATGTTATACTTAATAGATAAGCAAGTGGTTAGTGTAGCTCGCTGTTGTCATTGTTTGCTTTTCGGGGCTTGATCTCCCTAGCGGCTGGTCATACTAAGAGCAGGCGGCAATAACTAAAGAAGGGTCTTAAAACTAATGAAGCTAGTACGTGATGAAGTTGAACTAGAAGAAGTCAAAGGGCTTCTTAAAAAGATGGAGACAGACCCGTCGCTAGTCACAATATCCGCCTACCGCGCTAATGCCGACCTTTGGCCAGACCATCAAATAACCTTTATTGATACGCATCTTACATACCTCAGGGCTAACCCGCAGGTAAACGCCTTGCATTATTTATCAAATCTGCGGCTCAAGCTCAGAAAAACACCCAGCGGCGCGAGCGGCTA
>DATIIF010000068.1:0-4081 GCA_035479935.1 Patescibacteria group bacterium | reverse complement strand
TATACGAAGCGTCCTGATTGATTGTAAAAGTGTCCGCTGCTGCGTAGAGATCGGGAGGACTTCGCTCCAGCAATACTCACCTCGCAACTAAACTTTTAACCCGTACAATATATCATGCCTGATATTCTAAAGCAATATGGTAATCAAGCTGCCGGACGTTTGAAAATTTTCTATACCTTTTAGGAGAGTTTATCTATTTAGGAATTTGGAGTTTCTTCACTGGCTGGCGTTTCTTCAGTAGCTTCTTCCTCGCCGTGCTCAGCTTCAACTTCAGGAGCTTCGCTTTCAGCCTTGTCTGCTTCTAGCGCAGCAGCCATGGCGTCCGCCTCAGCCAGTTGATCTTTTGGAATCTCAACAATTGCTATTTGTGCCTCTGGGTCAGACAATATTGTCACGCCTTCCGGAACTTGAAGATCAGCCACGGTCAAGTTGTCACCCACATCAGTTAACTTGCTCGGGTCAACAACAAGTTCATTAGGCAGGTTTTTGGGCAGAGCTTCAACCTGAACGTGATCAAGCTGTTTCAATACTAGTAAACTTAGTTTCTCGGCTGGGATATCTACTTCGGCATAGACTATAGGGACCTCGGCCTCAACTTTTTCATCTTGTTTAATGGCTTGGAATACAACGTGCCGCATTCGGCGCCTAACAGGTTCAAAGTCAACATCCTTGATTAGCGCCAAGTGATGCTCGCTGCCAATAGACAGCTGTACAGGATGATGTTTGCCCGCTTCCTGAAAAACTTTCGCCAGCTTAGCATAGTTACCCATTACGTGAATGGATTCTTTGCCATGGTCATGTATGACAGCCGGTACTTGTCCGTCCATGCGTAATTTACGCAAGCCTTTGCGTACAACGTCACGTTTTTCAAGCTCTACGGCAATATCTTGTTGTGCGGTCATAAATTCTCCGAAATGTCGGTTCATTGTAACAGAATTTCTTGAGGTTCTCAAGAGTAGTAACACTTACCAAAAAATTGGCTAATTCAGCTGGACAAACAGACCCGCGTAATGCGACACTTGTGTAGCAGTGCTAGATGTAAATCAAATTATTGAGAGCGGGGGGTTACTCCTAGTGGCCGTCATGGTTTTTGCAGAATCAGGCTTATTGGTGGGGTTTTTCTTACCGGGTGATACCTTGTTATTTACCGCCGGATTTTTCGCCGCACAGGGTAAACTACCTCTTGGCTGGCTTATTCTGGTGGTTATCTTAGCGGCTATTGCCGGCTACTGGATGGGCTATCATATTGGGCACCGCTATGGTAAACGATTGTTCCGCCGTGAAGACGGGATTATTTTTCGCCAAGAATATCTTAAGCGCTCCGAAGTTTTTTATGAAAAACATGGTGGCAAGACAGTCATGTTATCCCGTTTCGTGCCTATTGTGCGAACTTTCGCCCCTATTGTGGCCGGCATCGGCAATATGCCGCGTCAGCGGTTTATGATATTCAACGCCGCCGGGGCGGTGTTTTGGGGTGGTGGGGTTATTCTGTTAGGTGATTGGCTGGGCAGCCGCATTCCTAACGTCGACCATTATCTTTTGCCTGTTATACTGTTGGCCTCAGCCATAAGCTTTGGGCCAACAATTTACCACCTAATTAGTGACCCTAAAATTCGTAGTTCTATTTTAGAAAAATTTAAGCGACGCTAGTCTTTAACGCCGTTTACCATAACATCAAAAAGTTCTAGTACTCGGGGAAGATTTTGGCGTCGAACTTCAAGCTCCATGGAGTATTTGTCATCATTGCCACGGGACATGGGTGAACTTTCCGTAAATATATCGCGAATATCCACAGTAACGAGATTTAGGGCATTCCGCGCTATTTCAACTGGGTCATCGGTAGCCTCTATACCATGTATGGCGTCGGTTTTACTTTTTGCCACAATTAGTAATTTACCTATGAGCTTCTCTCGGGTTCTATCTGTGTCCGCTTCTGTGGCGCGGCAGGCTAGAGACCTAAGCTCATTTAGAACTTCTCTAGTGCCTTCGGTGCGTTCTGAGACATATCTAGCATGCTCAGCATAAGAGATAAACGCTTCTTCACAAAGAGGCGCGATAGGTAAACCAAAATCAAATTCAAATTCAGACATATATATTTTATATCACATTTAACTGTATTAGTCTAGAGTATATGCTTGAGAAATTGTCCCGTATAAGAAACTTTATTTTTAGCAATTTGCGCAGGAGTGCCTTCGGCAATAATTTGGCCTCCTCCGTCTCCACCTTCTGGGCCCATGTCTATAATCCAGTCACCGTTTTTTATCACGTCCAGATTGTGTTCAATAACTATCATGCTATTTCCGGCATCCACTAGAGCGTGTAAAACGTGAAGTAGCTTGTCGACATCGGCCATATGTAGTCCCGTTGTTGGTTCGTCTAATATATAGAGTGTGCGGCCGGTTGAGCGGCGTGACAGTTCGGTTGCTAGTTTAATACGCTGGGCTTCGCCACCGGAAAGTGTGGTTGCAGGTTGCCCTAGACCAATATAGCCAAGACCGACATCAACTAGTGTTTGAAGTTTGCGAGCAACACTCGGTATATTGCCAAAAAACTCCAAGGCTTGTTCACAGGTCATTTCCAAAACGTCGCTAATAGTTTTACCTTTGTAATGAATTTCCAGCGCTTCGCGGTTATAGCGCTTGCCGTGACAGACTTCGCACGGCACATACACATCTGGCAGAAAATGCATTTCAATTTTGATGATGCCGTCTCCTGCACAGTTTTCACAGCGCCCGCCGCGAACATTAAAACTGAAACGCCCCGGGCTGTAGCCACGGAGTTTTGATTCTGGCACGCTGGCAAACAACTCACGAATTGGCGTAAATAGGCCTGTGTAGGTAGCCGGGTTGGAGCGAGGGGTGCGGCCAATTGGCGACTGATCTATAATAATCACTTTGTCCAGCTGCTTTATGCCCTCAATATCATCGTGTCGGCCGGGCACTTCATTTGCCCTCATTAACCTGGCGGATAGCTCTTTGGCTAGGATGTCGTTGATTAGACTAGACTTGCCGGAACCGGAAACACCACTAACAATAACTAATTTGCCAAGCGGAATTTCGGCATCTAAGTTTTTCAGATTATTCTCGCGGGCTCCTTTTATGAGTAACGATTTGCCATTGCCAGAGCGAACTTTTTTAGGCATGGCAATTTTTTTATCGCCGCGTAAATATTGCCCTGTAATGCTTCTAGCTACTTTGCTAACATCGGCGGGTTGACCATAAGCCACTACTTCACCGCCGTGAATCCCGGCGCCTGGTCCAATATCTAATAGAAAATCGGCTGTCCGGATGGTTTCTTCGTCGTGTTCAACCACTAAAACTGTATTCCCGATATCGCGCAGGTGCTTAAGGGTAGCAATTAAACGATTGTTATCTCGCTGATGCAAGCCAATGGAAGGCTCATCTAGCACATACAAAACCCCTTGCAAACCCGAGCCAATCTGGGTTGCCAGGCGAATTCGCTGAGCCTCACCGCCGGAAAGAGTTACGGCACTTCTATCCAAACTGAGGTAATTGAGCCCCACGTCTTGCATGAATTTAAGACGGGCTTTTATCTCTTTAAAAATTTGCTTGGCAACTATAGTCCCTTTGCTATCCAGCTTTAGCTTGTCAAAGAATTCTAGGGCCTTATCAATTGACAGTTCGCAAATGTCCATAATTGATTGATCGGCAATGGTAATAGCCAGGACTTCTGGCTTAAGACGGCGCCCGTGACAAGTGTTACAGGGCCGTTCACGCATAAACCGCTCAATGTCACGCCTCATAAAATCACTCTCGGTTTCTTTATAACGGCGCTCCAAATTGGGTATTACACCCTCGTAAGTTGTTTCAAAAGTCCGGCCAATCCCTAGACTGACTCTGAATTTTTCACTGCCGGTGCCGTAGAGTATGCGTTCAAGATCGGCATCTTTCAGCTCGCTAGTTGGAACGTGTAAGCTAAAACCGTAACGCTCAGCCACGGTTTGCATTTTTTTCATATACCAGGCGTCAGTATTGACTCTGTTAAATGGGCGGATAGCGCCTTCGGCAATGGTCAGCCGACCATTGGGTATGACTAGTTCGGGGTCGACTTCCATCCTGGA
>DATIIF010000067.1:0-7257 GCA_035479935.1 Patescibacteria group bacterium | reverse complement strand
GATTTACGAAAAGCTTTGACTTCTGACCAAGACGCTCTAGAGAGGTGGGAAGATCTGACTCCGCTAGCCCGCAATGAATGGATTTGCTGGACAATAACCAATAAGAAACCCCAGACCAGAAAAAGTCATGTCGAACGGACGGTCACCGAACTCTTAGAAGGGATGCGCAGGCCGTGCTGCTGGGTTGGTTGCCTTCACCGCCAGCGAGCAGGTAATTAAACCTGTAAGAAATCTTACAGCATTTAGGGGTCGTAACTGTATAATCCGGCGCAGTTAAGCGTAATCAATATAAACAAAAAAGAAAGATTAAAAAATAAAATGCAGAGTCAGTATTTTCAGGTACAAATTTATAAAAAGTCGTTTTTTTACTTCCTGGCGGGAGTATTGCTACTAACAGCGGCGTTCTTTATTTGGGTGCGTTCAGTATCGGCCGCCCCTGCCTATACTCCTTATGCTAAGTCGGTGAAAAGCAGTTCAGCCGGAGTCATTAACCCTGATAATGCCCTAGGAGCACCTAATAACACCTCCGCTCAAATGGCCGGCCTTAATTCTATACTAACCTTAGATGTTGGAGAGGGAGAAGAAGGCACACAAAGCTTGAGAGTTTACTTTGGCCAGATCAACGCCGTAGTTAACGTAAATGTTGACTTCCTTGATTCTAATCAAGCTGTTATAGCTAGTGAGAATCGCCAGCTAGGTGCTGACGCTAACGCATCAACCCAGACCTTTGCTTACAACTGGACTAGCTTTGGCAAGGCTTATCGCTATGTGCGAATATCGTCAACGCAAGCGGGTGCGGGAGTCAACCTTGATGCAGTCGAGAAGTTAGGCTTTATCGGCAGTACACCAACTCAAGATACCGACGGAGACGGCATTGCCGACCGGACTGAGCGTCTGAATGGTACCGATCCACTGGTAGTTAACCACAAAACCAACACAGGTGGTGGCACTTCAGGTGCAACTGGTAGCACAGGCGCAACGGGCAGAACAGGCTCGTCGGGCAGCACAGGAGCAACGGGGGGCAGTTTAAGCCAAACAGGTGCGTCATCAGCCACTCCTACAGCTAACCCAAGCATGCTTTCCAGAATCTTTGGCGGCAAAGCTAAGCTTAGTAACATCGGCGGCTGGGACTGGTTCTGGATTATCCTGTTGATTATCGCAGCTATGTTGTCTTGGTGGCAGGCATATCGTACAAAGACCAAAAAGCCTGCTCTCAAAGCCAAACACGCTTCTGCTTGAGAGTTCAGAAACCGCTGTCAGTACCCAAAAGTTTTAAGACAGCTTAAGAACTCTAGGCCGCGGGCGTCTTACCGACAGTGACAACATCGATCAATTTAGCAACACCCCAGCCTATAAGAGCATAAACCACCATTGCAATCAGTATTGCTGGGTCAAACACGCTGGTCGTTTCCGCGCCCCGACTGGTAGCAGAACTAAATATACCCGAGAAAGGTTTTAGAAATACGTCTGTCAGGCTATATATAAGCGAGGCGAAGCCACTATTTGGATTGGCGCCCAGTACCTTAAATACGAACCGGAAGGCCAGCAAGATTTCCACTAGACCAGTTACGTAATAGACTAAATAATAAGCTCTGAAGATGCTTTTTTCTTCGGCTTGAGCCTGTTTCTCTTCAGGATTAGGCTGACTAGTTGTTTTCTCGGTAACCACATTCCCAGTGGCCGTTTCTTGGTTAGTTACTTCACGTTTTTCTTCCATGCTAGCTCCTTTCAAGCTGTTAATGCTTGTAGGTTAGCACATCTTGGCCGTCATATGAAGCGAGTCACGGAACCTTATTGATCTAGTTGATTGGCAAAAAGAGAGCTAAAGCTAGAACACTTTAATAATAAAACCACGGACTAAGTAAGCGGGTTCACCAGTCAAGCCAAAACTTACGAACGCTAAGCTATTTCTTCAATACTCCGCAGCAAGGACAGTTCTTGACGGACCTTTCTGGACTCCTTGCGACGTTCTAAGGCTTCTACCTTTTTATGATGCTTGCGTTGCAGCCTGGATAATAAGGCACTTGTTTCGGTTTCTTCGAATTTCATCTTGATTCCTTTCTTATCCATTTACCATTTTCTGTTCGACCATACGCTCTTTTAACCCCCGCCCAAGCCATCCTATGGGAAGTCTCGTCCCTAGAACCGAGCACATCATCTGATTGCTCAGCGTAATTGTCCCAGGTGTCGTTGTATGTTTCCCTATAAATAGTCTGGGCGTCCTCAGGAAGCTTGTTTTGTACAGCCTCGGGTAGGTCGCTATTTGTTTTGTATAGCACTTTTACCTCCTATGTACCTCCCATAGCTGGTTATTAAATTAGCAAGAGGTGCCGTAGTCATGTGGTGCCTCGCCAATTTGTGGTTCATCCCACCTTTCCGACACTCCTCGATATTAAACAGGTTGGCCGTCAACGTCTGTAAAGAAAACCATAAACAACATGTAATATTTTCGTGCTGAGTACAACGATTGGGCAATTAATATCAGATACTAGTCGTGACGAAGTGATTCAATTGGGTCTTTGTGAGCAGCTTTAATAGCAGGGGTAACTCCAAAAAAGGTGCCGACAGCGAGAGCTACAACTAGGGCAATGCCCATAATGGGAAATGTAATGACCGGCTGAAGGGGCGTGAATATCCGGATAAAGATATTGGCAAGCAATGAGACAAATATGCCAAATATGCCTCCGCTGAAGCTCAGTAGCATAGCTTCAACCAAAAATTGGGTCAGAATTTGATGATTAGTAGAGCCTACTGCCTTACGCAGCCCAATCTCTCGCGTTCTTTCAGTAACAGAAACGAGCATGATGTTCATAATTCCAATCCCGCCCACCAGTAATGATATGGCTGCAATTCCGCCAATAAAAGCTGTCAACAGATTAAGCACAGTGTTGGCAATCGCCAAATTTTCATCTTGTTTTAGAATGGTAAAGTCGGCCTGACCGGCGTGGGCGCTGGTAAGATTAGTATCCAACGACTTGATAGTCTCTTTGGTAAGTTTCGGGTCTTTAGGCCGTACCAGAATTTGATAAATCTGCATGCTACCGGCGGAAATCTTCTTACCTGTTTGATAGGGAATAAAGATAGCGGAGTTGTAGTCGCTGTTCGGTGACAGCGGGTTAGCCTCAAATTCCTCAAATAATCCGTAAACTACAAATGTCCTGCCGCGCACTGAGAAACTCCGGCCAATGGGGACACTTTCTTGAAACAACTCTTCAGCCACCCGACGGCCAATTACGGCCACATCTTTTTCGCCGTCGCCGACTCCAAAAAACGAGCCGAATTCCACTTTTTGATTTAGTATTTCCGGTGCTTCAGATGTAGTGGCCACCAAGAGGGCATTATTCATCTCTTTTGTGTCAGTCCTGGGTATGCCATTTATAGAGGCAAACGGCACAGCCATTCCAATGCCTTGACTAGACTTTACCACCGAATAGTCGTTCTCACTCAGGCTGGAGTTGCCATAGACATTCAGTAAATTAACTTTTGATATCTTCCCACTTTGATCACGCGTCAGCACTTTTCCACCTCTCACAGTTATAAGGTCGGGGCCTAGATTATTTATCTGATGAACTACTTGCTGCTTGACTCCTTCGCCAATACTGACAGTCACGACCACACTAGCCACACCAATCACAATTCCTAGCATGGTTAGGAAGCTGCGCATCCTATTGGAACGCAGCGTTTTTACCGCTAGCTTAATGTAGCCTTTAGGCATTACTTAGGACCCTTTTTCTTTTTTGTGGATTGGTATTTGCGTTTGCGTGGTTTTGGGCTAGCTTTTTTAGAGCTGGGCGGCTCTTTTTCTTTTTCGAGCTCTTGCATCAAAACTGTGACTCCGGCCAGATCATCCTCGATAGTTTTATGCGGCAAGAAGTATAGGCTGCGGGCACGCTTTGGTATTTCGCCTAAGCGTGACTGCTCGTCGCCGATGATGGCGCCGTCGTGCATAAAAATAACGCGCGTTGCAAAACGGGTGAGCTCCGGGTTATGAGTAACCAGTAGAATGGTGTTGCCAGCCTTATGGACATCGGCCAGTAACTCCATAACTAGTCGCGATGCGCCGCTATCGAGGTTACCTGTTGGTTCATCAGCAATTATGATGCTTGGGTTATTAATTAGAGCCCTGGCAATAGCTACTCGCTGGGCCTGCCCGCCACTTAGTTGTTTGGGCATAAAGTATTCACGGTCGGATAGTCCAACACGTTCTAGCATTGAACTAGCTTGTTTCAAGCGACGCGTCTGCGTCATGCCGCGGTAAGTAAGGGGAAGAGCTACGTTTTCTAGGACATTAAGTTTTGGTAAGAGATTAAATGCCTGGAAGACAAAACTAACTTGATCGCGGCGGACTTTGGCCCTTTGGTTAGTGCGAAGTCCAGCAACAGAACGATCGGCCAATTGATATCGTCCATGAGTTGGCCGGTCGAGCAAGCCAATGATATTCATAAGCGTTGATTTGCCTGAACCACTTGGGCCCATAACGGCAATAAACTCACCTTTATCAATTGAAAGGTTGACTTCGTCTAGTGCAATGGTAGTAGCATCGCCGAAGCCGTACAATTTGCTGACGTCTTGTAATTCAATTATTGGCACGGTGGAATAAGTTTAACTCCTTGATAACAGATTATTCAAGCTCCACCCATATAATTTTTAAGATTGGCGGAGGGAGAGAGATTCGAACTCTCGATGAGATTGCTCCCAAACCGCCTTTCCAAGGCGGCGCCATAGGCCACTAGGCGACCCCTCCCGGCATGAGTAGTATACTTAAAGTTATGAGGATTACGAAGTACGAGCACGCTTGTTTGGTAGTCGAGGAACAGGGTAATGCTTTAATAATTGACCCGGGGGTGCTTAGCAAGTCGTTGCCAGATCTTAAGAATGTACAGGCCATTGTGGTCACCCATATACACAGCGATCATTTTGATTTAGAAAGATTGAAAGTAATTGCTGCAAGCAATCCAAAGGCGAAGTTTTTTGGCCCGCAACAAGTTGCGGCTGAAGCCGTCGGAATTAATATGGTAGCCGTGGATGCAGGTACAGCCCAAAATGCCGGAAGCTTCCAATTGTCTTTTTACGGTGGGAAACACGAATTGTACGAGGAATTTGAAAACATCGCTGTTTTTGTAAATGAAGCAGTTTTCCATCCTGGCGATTCGTACACAAAACCAGACAAACCCATAAAGCTACTGGGTCTACCGGCATCTGCTCCGTGGCTCAGAGTATCGGACACAGTTGAGTTTTTGAAAAGTTGTCGCCCGCAAGTTGCCATCCCTATACATAATTCACTTTTATCTGAAGTAGGCGAGTCAATTCATTACCGTATTATTGCAGGCGCCGCCCAAGAAATTGGTACAAAATGGCAAGTCTTAAAGCCTGGCGAAAGTTTAGAAGTATAAAGCATGCTGAAAATTTATTCATGGAATGTAAATGGGATCAGAGCCGTCTGGAACAAAGGCTTGTTTCAAAAATTTATAGAACAGGAAAAACCGGATATTTTATGCCTGCAAGAAACTAAGGCCGAGCGTGGCCAGTCGCCTGTCGTTCTACCAGAATACGAAGAATTTTGGTTTTCTGCAGAGAAAAAGGGCTATAGCGGCACGGCTATTTTTACTAAGATTAAGCCCCTAAATGTTACAAATGGCCTGCCGGCGGAGCTAATTACCAAACATAAAGTCACTAGTGATATCTACGGCGACGCTAACAGGGAAGGGCGAATAATTGTCGCCGAATTTGATGGCTTTTATTTAGTTACTGCCTACACACCAAACGCCAAAGACGATTTGACGCGAATTCCGTTGAGACAAACCTGGGACGCAGCTATTACGGCCTATTGTGCAGATCTGCAAAAACATAAGCCAGTGATTTATTGCGGTGATATGAACGTCGCCCACACTGAGGATGATCTAGCAAATCCTAAGCCCAATATCGGTAAAAAAGGTTTTACAGCCGAGGAACGTCATGGTTTTGATAGCTGGCTAGCAGCCGGTTTTGTGGATACTTTTCGAATGTTTAAGAAAGGTAACGGCTACTACACCTGGTGGACTCACTGGGCCAACGCCCGTGCACGAAACGTTGGCTGGCGCATTGATTATTTTCTGGTCTCAGAGAGTCTGAGATCAAAGGTCAAAGTTGCCGGCATCCATGCCAACGTCATGGGCTCCGACCACTGCCCGGTCAGCATAGAACTGGAGACGTAGGTGAACAGACCATTTGCGGTATTTGATATCGATGGGACCTTAATTAGATGGCAGCTCTACCATGCTGTAGTTGGTGAACTGGCACATCAAAATCATTTATCATCGGATGCGGAACGCCGGATCAATGACGCACGGATGACCTGGAAGGAACGCAAACACGAAAATTCATTCAAAGACTACGAACGTGTTTTAGTCCAGATTTATTTTGAGGCACTCCAGAAAGTCCCCTATGATGCATTTGAAACCGCTGTGGACACAGTTTTTGCAGAGTACAAAGACCAAGTTTATACCTATACCAGAGATTTAGTCCGCGATTTGAAAAAGAAAGGATTTGTGTTGCTGGCTATTTCGGGATCACACGAAGAGATAGTCAAGAAATTAGCTGAATATTATGGATTTGATGATGCATTGGGAACTAGATACCTTGTTCAGAAAGGCAAATTTACCGGAGAAGAGCACGGTCACATACACAAAAAACACCTTGCTCTCAAAGAACTGATCGCCAAACACAATCTAGCATTAAAAAACAGCATTGCGGTCGGTGATAGTGAGGGCGATATTACAATGTTAGAAGCCGTAGAGCAGCCGATTGCATTTAATCCCACCCGCCAATTGTTCGAGCACGCCAAGAATAAGGGCTGGAAGATTGTTATTGAGCGCAAAAACGTCATTTATGAATTGGAGCCTGAAAATGGCAAGTACGTATTGGCAGAAACAGACTAAAGATAAGCCTTTGTTTCCGGATCTTTTATGGAGCCGGCCAGAAAACCGGGCTCAAGCCGGCAAGTTATTAATTATCGGCGGCAATGCTCATGGCTTTGCCGCACCAGCTGAAGCCTACGGCCAAGCCCTTGAGGCCGGCATAGGTGTTGTCAGAGTTCTTCTGCCAGATGCCGTCAAGGCAGTGGCCAAACACGCCCTAGAAACAGTTGACTTTGCGCCAAGCACACCCAGTGGTAGTTTTAGCAAAAAAGGCTTAGCAGAGTTTATTAGTCACGCCTCTTGGGCAGATGGAGTATTGATCGCCGGCGACCTTGGGCGCAATAGTGAAACTGCCATTTTG
>DATIIF010000066.1:0-7878 GCA_035479935.1 Patescibacteria group bacterium | reverse complement strand
ATTAGAACAGGAACTTACACAAGTTGAACCTGATAGTCCAGAAGAAGCGTCAGCTCTAGCTAACGCGGTACTCATAGAAAATCTAAAAGAGCGTCTAGACCAAGATGAAGTTGTGGATGAGGAAATGTTAGATGAAATACTCGATGAAACAACATCAGAACTTGAGCTGGACGGAGTAGAAATTCCTGAGGAAGAAAATCAAGAAGAACAAGACGACGAATTAATAACTACTGCGCCCCTGGGTTCATCTTCTCGGCCGCCAAGTATCCCTCCGCCGCGCGGGCCATTACCGCCCCCACCTCCACCAACTTTACCCGAACCGCCGACTCCAGCTTTTGGGAGCGGAAGTGGTGGGATAACTACGCCAAACGCTGTAGCTAACACAGGCAATACACTAAACACCAGCCCAAATGTTTTGGATAGACGACAACGGGCTGCGGATTTATTGGTTGGTGGTGTCATTGGTTACCTGATTGGCAGGCGCCGTGGACGAATAAGAACAGAAGAACGGCTCATGCCAGTTCAGGAGAAGCTTGAAGGCGAGGTTAAAAATTTGCAAGAGAAAATTGCTAGTCGGGAAGAGAAGATCCGAAAACTGGCTGCCCAAAAGGTTATTGAGAAACCGGAGGCCGCACCAATCATCGTCGAAAAATTAGAAAAGAAACTATCACCTGAGAAAACCGAAATTTCTCAAGAGAAAAAACCTGTTGTTCTTGAAAGGCTTGGTGAAGTTTTGGTGCCTAGGCCCGAGACTGTTGAAATTCCAAGAAAAGTTGAAACTATGACCATCCCGGAGCTACTAGACATTGCTCAAAAAATTGAAGCAGAAGGCACAACTGTACGAAAAATGTACGAAGCGGGCCGTCTGGATAGTGTTGGCCTGAAACGGGTCGTAGGCGAATATCTGGCGGGTAGGCGAGTGGAATCCGTGCTTTATGAAAACCTGCATCGCTATGAATCGCCTGAACATTTAACTATGGCCAGACCTTTTTCTCCTCAGGGAAGCATTGCCCGAGGCGGCGCGGCTATTGACCAGGCTCGAAGTTCGGCTGGCCAACCACAATCCCAAATACAAAACCAAGCTCATATCCCAATATCTCTGCCTTCCAGTGGGATTCAATCGACCAAAAAAGGCCAACAGTCTACGACTATAGCTATAATCTTAGCTGTAGCTATCGGTATTTTAATCGCTCTAAAAATACTAATTGGATAATAGCAATGGAAAAGATAATTTTATTTTATAAATTTGTGCCAATAGCAGATCCCGAAACTGTTATGTTTTGGCAACGCAATTTATGTGAAAGACTGGGGCTTAAAGGGCGCATTATTATTTCCACGCACGGCATAAATGGCACGGTTGGAGGCAAAATTGACAGCGTAAAAATGTATGTCCGTGACATGAATAAACATCAGTCATTTAAGGGCATAAATTATAAATGGAGCGATGGTTCCGCAGAAGATTTTCCCCGGCTTAGTATTAAAGTTCGGCCAGAGCTTGTAACCCTCGCACCGGATGAAAAGTTCGATGTATTTAACAGCGGCAAAGGCCTGAAGCCAAAAGCTTGGCATGACTATATTCGGAAAAATCCAGACGTTATGATTCTTGATGCTCGCAATGATTACGAATCTGATATTGGTGCATTTCGGGGCAAAAATGTAATAAAACCAAAGATTAAAAACTTTCGTGACATTAAACCCCATCTCGATAAATTGCCAAAAGATCAGCCAATTTTGACTTATTGCACAGGGGATATCCGTTGTGAATACCTTAGCGCCTATATGAAACATAAAGGTTTTGATGAGGTCTATCACCTAGATGGAGGCATCGTCAAATATGGCCAAGAGTTTGGTGACGAAGGCCATTTTGAGGGCAAATGTTTCGTTTTTGATAAACGCCTGAACATTGCTTTTTCGGATAACTCAAAGGATGTTGGCCGCTGTGTGCACTGCGGCAGTCGGACTAGCAATCATATAAATTGTGAAGATAAGAGTTGTAATCGGCTAGTGCTAAGTTGCGCTGAGTGTGCGGATAAAACACAATTTTGTGACATACATGCGCCTGTCACCTTATAATCATATCTGTGAACAAGAGGATTGAGGCCAAGCTTAAGAAGCTCCCCAAAACCCCTGGGGTCTATTTTCATAAAGATGCCAAAGGGGAAATTATTTATGTTGGCAAAGCGGCGGTGTTACGCAACCGGGTAAAACAATATTTTCAAGCAAGCCGAAACCGTGACCCAAAAACAGAGGCCCTGGTAGCGGAAATAGCCGATCTTGATTGGATGGAAGTAACCAGCGAAATAGATGCCTTGTTTCTTGAAGCCGAGATGGTCCGGCGTTATATGCCGCGCTACAACATCTTGCTCAGAGACGATAAATCAATGGTTTATGTGCGCATTGATTATGATAGTGATTTCCCGACGGTTGGCACTACCCGCCGGCCTCTGGACGATGGAGCGAAGTACTTTGGGCCATATCTCAGCGCCCTTAGCATTCGCCAAGCTTTAAAGCTGCTGCGTCGTATTTTTCCTTTCGCTACGCGCCGTATCCCGGGCCAAAAACGCGCCACTTTGCATTACCATCTGGGTTTAGACCCTGGGCTTGAAGAGGGAAAAACAAGCCTTGAAGACTACAGGGCAAATTTGCGAAAAATTATGGCCATTGTTGAAGGCAAACGTAAGACCATTGAACGTGAGCTGGAGAAAGACATGAAGCGCTATGCAAAAAATTCTCAGTTTGAACTTGCTGCTAAGACTCGCAACCAGCTTTTTGCTCTTAGAAATTTATCGAGACAAGTTATTTTCAGCGACAAAGAATTTTTAGATATCTCTAAAGACCATGCTTTAAACGAAATGGTAGATTTACTAGGATTAGATAAATTTCCATCTAGAGTTGAAGGCTACGATATTTCACACATGAGCGGCACCGATGTTGTTGCCAGCATGGTGGTTTTTACAAACGGCGTCAGTAACAAAAGCGAATACCGTAAATTCAAAACCAAAAAGAACCAAAATGATGACTTTTATAACATGCACGAAACCATTGGTCGTCGGCTAAAAGAGTCCAACCAAAAGTCGTGGGGTCTGCCAGGCCTGTTTTTAATCGATGGTGGCAAAGGGCAATTGCGTGCAGCCATCCGAGCACGTAATGAAGCAGGGTTAAATATTCCCACGATTGGTCTAGCTAAGCGTGAGGAACAAATAATAGTTCAAAAAAATGATTCTAATGTGAAATTTAACGCCCAGGTTTTACAAAAACTTGGCGGTTTTGCCTCTGAAACGAGTGATTTTATTGTGATCAATTTGCCGCTAAGTTCGAACCTGGTGAAATTATTGCAACGTATTCGTGACGAATCACATCGTTTTGCCGTAAGTTATCATTCAACCCTAAAAACCAAACGCCAAACTGCCAGTCTGCTAGATGAAATACCGGGAATTGGCGCGATTACCAAACGCAAGCTTCTGAAAACTTTTGGCAGCGTCAAAGGTGTGGCTGGTGCCCCTAATGACGAACTGGTTAAAATTGTCGGCGAGTCTAGAGCAAAAGTCTTGCGTAAATATCTGGGGCACTAAGGGGACAACTATTTGCATAAAATTGCGCATCATGTAAGCATATAGAAATGGACGATAACGATAGGTTGAGTGATAAGTCCTTAGTAATAGTTGAAAATGAACTCCTTTTCGCCAAATTCACCGTGACGTATTACCTGGTAAATAAGTAACTCTCTAACTATGAAACCAAACCTTGAAGCTGATTTTTTTATTGGCAACCGGCAAAAGCTAAGAACACTTTTCAGTGGCACAGCGCCGATTGTCTTAACAGCCAACTCCCTGCTTCAAAAAAGTACCGACACCGCGTATCCGTTTACCCAAGAGGGCAATTTTTGGTATTTAACCGGCCTTAGTGAACCTGATCTTATTCTAGTAATTGATAAAGATAAAGAATACTTAATAGCTCCTAGCCAGTCAGAGGTCAGAGCGGCATTTGACGGATCTTTAGATATTAAGAATATAGCCAGTCGAAGCGGGATCAAGGAAATTCTAGATGATAAAACGGGCTGGAAAAAACTTGGCCATAAGCTAAAAAAATCAACCAGTGCGGCAATTATTTCACCCGCCGCGCCTTACATAGATTCCTTGAGCCTGTATACGAACCCGGCAAAAGTGACCCTAAAGCAAAAATTACTTAGCTACAACCAAAATCTAACACTGCTAGATTTAAGACAGCATCTTCAGCGCATGCGTATGGTCAAACAGCCGGAGGAACTAATTTGGATTCAAAAAGCCGTTGATATTACCGGGAAAGCCTTAAAGCGCGTTGCCAAGAGCTACAGAGACGGTAGATACCAGCATGAATTTGAAATTGAGCTAGAGCTAACCAAGTTATTTCATAAATATGGCGCTGATGGACATAGTTTTGAACCAATTGTTGCCTCAGGCAGTAAAGCCTGCGTAATCCATCCTCAGGGCAACCAGGCAAAAATTAAACCAGACGACCCATTACTTTTAGATATCGGGGCGGCTTTCAATAACTACGCCGCGGATATTTCCAGAACGTGGGCCACCAAGCCCTCAAGACGCTTCACGGCCGTTTATAACTCGGTTACAGAGGTGGCTGATTTCGCAAAAGGGTTGCTTAAGCCCGGTGTCTTGCTAAAAGATTATGAGAAAAGCATCGAAGGTTTCATGGGTGAAAAACTTCGAGAACTCGGCCTAATTAAAACGGTCGAGCATGCCGAAATCAGGCGATATTTTCCGCACAGCACTTCTCACTTTCTGGGGATAGACGTGCATGATGTCGGGGACTACGACCAAGCCCTTGAAACAGGGGTAGTTCTAACAGTTGAACCAGGCATATATATCCCCGACGAAGGCATTGGGGTTAGGATTGAAGACGATATTCTTATAAATCAAAACGGCATCGTAAACCTGAGCGGCCGGATACCCAACGTGTTATAATAATGCTAATGGAAAGAAGCCTAATAGGGCGTTTTTTGCTACGTTGGTTTGTCTGCAGTCTGGGGCTGTGGATTGCGGCTGGTTTGTTGGGTCCGCGGATTAGTTACGGCAGCCGTATAGGTGTAATTATTATTGCGGGGTTGATTTTAGCCGCTGCCAACACGGTTATCAAACCGCTGGTAATTATTTTGTCATTGCCGGCAATTCTATTTAGTCTAGGGCTGTTTATGATAGTTATAAACGGGTTGATGGTTATGCTTGTTAGTAAGCTCTATCCGCAACTTTTCATCAAGAGTTTTGGCTCGGCCATGCTTGCTGGTATGGTGATAGGCTTGGTAAACTATCTAGTGACAACAATTTTGGAAGATAGGACTACCTAGCTATGAGTGCTTACAATTACGTCACCATCGGTTCAATGATAATATTGACCATCCTAATACTTATCCAGACCAGGGGCGCTTCGCTTGGTGCTGGTCTTGGCGGCGGAGGCGAAATTAACACTGTGCGCCGTGGTTCAGATAAAACACTGCATCAGCTGACGATCATTTTAGCTTTCGTATTTACGGCCTCAATCATTCTAGGCGTGCTGGCCTAGAGAACAAATAACATGATAAACAGGGCGACTAAACTACGCTTACGCCGCCGGATCCGCCACAGCCGGCAACAAGTTGAGGGTCTGAGCGTCCAGGCTGAAGTTCAGCTAGACAGGCACTTTTTTAGGCGTCTCAATAGGTTATTCAATGTCCGGCGCTTTGTTATTGGTTGGGTTACCTTAATGCTGCTAATAATTGTAGGTATAGTCGTTCAGATTCGCGCCCTGAGCCCTTATTACGAAAAACTACAGCCGGTACCCGGTGGAACGTTTACCGAGGGTATTCTTGGGGCCTTTACTAACGCCAACCCGCTATACGCGACCGGGTCGGTAGATAGTAGCGTGGCGCGCTTGATATTTCCTTCTTTAATGCGTTACGACTCCCACGGGCGATTAATAAATGGTTTGGCCGAGAAAGTAAGCGTTGATCCAAGAGGAACGGTTTACACGGTTACATTGCGTCCTAATTTAGTTTGGCAAGACGGCGAGCCGCTTAACGCCGAAGACGTGGTATTCACCTATAAAACCATCCAAAACCCTGATGCTAAATCGCCACTGCTAAGTAGTTGGCAGGGCATAAAGGTGGCTATTGTAAACAACCGAACTGTGTCTTTTACTCTGCCTAACGCCTTGAGTTCTTTCCCCTATAGCTTAACCAATGGCATTGTGCCACTGCACATACTGGGGGGTATCCCGGTGCCAGAACTAAGATCGGCCAGCTTCAACACTACTAAACCAATTGGGGCGGGGCCTTTTAAATGGGAAACTATTGAAGTCCAAAATCTTGGTTCAGACAGCCGCGAGGAAAGAATAGGCCTAGTGCCGAATAACTTATATTACGGCGGCGTACCCAAGTTGCAGCGGTTTATTATTAGGGCTTTTCATGATGAAAAGAATCTACTGGCTAGTCTAAAAGCCCGTGAATTAAATGGCATGGTCGGCCTGGAGGCACTTCCTGACGTTTACGCCGATATACCGGATGTACATACCTACAACATTCCAATTAACGGCGAAGTGGCGGTTTTTCTAAAGGCTTCTAATCCAGCACTGGCAGATACAAAGGTGCGCCAGGCTCTGGTGATGGCCGTCAATGTTAGAGACACCAGAAAAGTACTGGGCTTTCCGGTTATTGGTGCAAACGGGCCCCTTCTAAGATCACATGTTGGGTACGATAGGACTTTTGTTGAGTTGTCTTTCAATGCGGACGAGGCCAACAAGCTATTAGACGCTGCGGGGTGGGTAAAGGGGGCAGATGGTATAAGAGCCAAAGGGGGCACCAAACTTACTTTTCAGCTGTATTCGGAAAATACCAGTGATTATTCGTCTATCGCCCAGTCCCTGAAAGAGCAATGGAAGATGATAGGCGTTGAAGTTCAGGTAAATCTTCAGCAAGACGCGGATTTACAGGCAACTATTGCCTCGCACGGCTACGACGCTTTACTATTTGGGATTTTGTTAGGCCCAGACCCGGACGTCTTCCCTTTCTGGCATAGCTCCCAGGCAGATCCACGATCTGTGGGTAGGTTAAATTTATCGGAATATAAATCAAAAGTTGCGGATATGTCTTTGGAGGCCGGTAGAACAAGGTTTGATGCAACACTGAGGGCTGTTAAATATCGCCCATTTTTGGAGGCCTGGCGTGCAGATGCCCCCGCTGTTGTACTTTACCAGCCACGTCTCTTGTATGTTGGCTACGGCGGGATATTCGGTTTCGAGCCACATCTAATAAATAACCCAACAGATCGCTACGCTAACGTCGAAAACTGGATGATTCTACAAGAAAAAACTTATAAGTAATTAATGGTGGCTCCTCCCAGGCTCGAACTGGGGACACAAGGCTCTTCAAGCCTCTGCTCTACCAACTGAGCTAAAGAGCCACGCCAACTAATTCTAAGAGAAAAACCTCTATCTATCAACTCAGCGACATGTGCGCCGAATTATTCTACCTCTGTCCAGACTGCTAGGTTGGCAACTACTCTAAATAGTGCTTCCACGTCCATCCTTCTATCAATGCCTTCCGGGAAGACGGCCTTGACTGTATTTGGGCTTACCCCACCGTTTACCCGAATCATTTGGGTTGCAAAACGGACATTCTCAGCAACTTCCTCACCGTGTACTTCAGATATGGCGCTTATATCACTTTGGATTATCGGCAGTTGATTTTTATCAAACACTGCACGAGTCTCTGGTATTGGTTGTAATCGTTTCATTGAACGAATAATTTAAACACAATATTCAAATAATAGCAACCAGAATTATTACTGAAGACATCAGATTTTATTCAAATGAACCGGTCTTAACCTTGCCGGCTCTCTTGTAATTGGCAAA
>DATIIF010000065.1:0-6819 GCA_035479935.1 Patescibacteria group bacterium | reverse complement strand
CCTTACCACACCTCTGTTACGGAGAAGGACTTAGAATTCAGTCAGGGCGATCTAAACGTCGACCTAGTAATAGCTTTAGGCGTTATTCAGCGAGATGATATGGATCAAGCCATAACTGCCCACGGCAGAATATTGCACGATGCCGTTGTCGCTTCCATAAACACTAAACCCTCCGGAGAACTAGGTTCAATAAACTGGGTTGATGAACGAGCCAGTAGCTTAAGCGAAATGATTACTGGTTTGAGCGACATGGTAAAAGTTGGCTTGCTTGATGGCCAGATTGCTACGGATTTATTGACAGGTATTGTATCTGAAACCGAGCGCTTCAGTAACTCTAAAACTACCTCTGAAACCATGGCTATGAGTTCTAAATTAATGGCTGCCGGTGCCAATCAGCAATTGGTAGCTACAAAAATGCAAGATAACCCGCCGGAAACTCCTCCATCTCCTCCATCTCGGCCACCAGCACCACTTCCTCCACCTGCGCCCAAACCGCCCAAGGAGCCAACTGGCCCGGAAGTCAAAACACTGGCACGGGATGAAAAAAAGGACGGTGAAGTAAAAATTGATCAGACTAGGCCAGGCGAGTCGGGCCAAATTGATATAGACGACCAAGGCACGCTAAAAGTTGTAGCGTCACCTTCGCTACCAGTCGCCCAACAAGAGGAAAAGCCAGGCGAAGAAAGCGAGTCATCTAGGCCCCTGGTGACATCTCCACCAACGCTGGGCGGCAAACTAACCGCAAACACAGAGTCAGAGCATCTCGATCCAAGTACCGATCCTTTTAGCCAGAAGCCATCTAATGCGCCACTACTTTCAAGAGAACCTAAAGAACCGGAGGCAAGCCTACCAGCACCTATGTCGCCATTATCTCCGGCTCCAGTGTCTATGCCCAGTTCTACGGCGCCAGATAGCTCACAACAAGAACCAGAGTCAACAAATGACATCAAATTGCCTGATAGTCTGGAAGAGGCCAGAAAAGCTGTAGAACAAGCGGCCGCGGCCACACCAGCCCAGCCCGATACAACCCCCGTTGCACCAGCCGATGTCACCGAACTTGCCAACCCGCCGTATAAACATAGTTTAATACCTCAAGACAAGGGATTGCCGGCAGATAACACCGCTTCACCTAATAGTAATGCCGCCCCTCCACCCGTGCCACCACCCATGATGCCTCCAGCTTTTGGACAGCCAAAAGCAGACGAGTCCCAAGATGGTCTTATACCTGGCGTTCCCTTATAAAAGTTACGTTTCTCCTCTGTAGCTTTATAGCATGATAAACTGTCGGCCATGGATGGAATTCTTTTAGTTGATAAACCATCAGGTTGGACATCGTTTGATGTCGTTGCAAAAGTCCGCGGTATTTTGAAGAAGTCCGGTGTCCCTAAGCCAAAAGTCGGACATACAGGCACACTTGACCCCCTGGCGACTGGTTTACTAGTTCTGATGCTAGGTAGCTACTGCAAACGGGCTCAAGAATTCTCAAAGCTTGATAAAACCTATGAGGTTACTATGAAATTGGGTCAAACCAGCACTACAGGTGACAGAGAAGGCGGGATATCTGAAACTAGCAGCAAAATCATACCTACGGAAGCTCAACTCAAGGTTGCCTTAAAACAATTCGTAGGCGAGATAATGCAGACGCCACCGGCGTTTTCTGCCATGAAGGTCAATGGTCAGAGGGCCTATAAACTAGCCAGAGCCGGCAAGGAAGTGAAATTAGAGCCCCGCAAAGTCACAATCTATAACATAACAGGGGTGGATTATGATTATCCAGTGCTAAAATTTACGACCAAAGTTTATTCCGGTACGTACATACGTTCGCTTGTAGAAGACATGGGCCAAGAACTTGGCACAGGTGCTTACATGCAGGACTTGCGCCGTACAAAAGTGGGTAAATTTTCTATTCAGGAGGCTTGCCGCATTGCAGGCCTGACGGAAACTGCAATAAAAAAGTACGCAATAAAACTTGCTTAACAGAGGCAGGTGTGATAGTATATCCGTAACGCCATCATCTCTTGTTAATTTTAAGGAGTTACATGATCTCAACTGAGAAGAAAAGCAAAATAGTTGCTGACCTGGCTAAGGATAAGAAGGACACCGGTTCGAGCGTTGTGCAAGTAGGTATTTTAACTGAACGCATAAAAGAATTGACTGCCCACCTCAAAGTAAATAAAAAGGATTTTGCGGCTCGCCGCGGTCTACTGCAAATGGTTGGCCAACGTAAGCGTCACCTTAAATACATTGCCGAGAAGGATGGTAAAACCTACCTCGAACTAACCAAGAAACTCGGTATTCGCCGCTAGGCGTTGGATACTGGAAGCTGGATATTTAACAAAGTATCCAGAATCTAGAATCCAAATTCTAGCATTATTAACAGAGTGGCAGAGCACAGCTTGCCCTGAGCATGTCGAAGGGTCAGTTGAACCTTGCCACTTCAGAAAGGCAACTCTTTATATATGAGTACAATAAACCCATACGGTAAAAAAATAACATCGGTTAGCACTGATTTTTGCGGCCGTAAATTAACACTTGAAGTCGGACGCGTCGGCTTCCGTTCAACGGCGTCGGTCTTAGCCAGTTATGGCGACACAGTAGTGCTGGCCACGGCTCAATTAAGCGACAAAGCAGTCACTGGATTTGATTATTTTCCATTAAGCATTGATTACGAAGAAAAAATGTATGCAGCGGGAAAAATTAGCGGAAGCAGGTTTATAAAGCGCGAAGGTCGTCCTTCTGACGATGCCGTTTTAATAGGGCGATTAATCGATCGGCCAATCCGCCCACTCTGGCCAAAAGGTTATCGCCACGAGGTTCAAGGAGTGGTAACGGTTCTGAGTCTTGATCCGGAGTTCCGACCGGATTCTATTGCCATGATTGCTATGAGCGCGGCGTTTATGCTATCCGGTGCGCCGTTTGAAGGCCCGGTAGCAGGTGTTCGCGTTGGTATGGTAGACGGTAAACTAAAGGCTTTGCCAAATGCCGAAGACCTCAACAATGGTCCGCTTGACCTGGTTGTAGCTGGCACCAAAGACGCCATTATGATGGTTGAAGCAGGCGCTAACGAAGTTAGTGAAAAAGAAATGGTTGAAGCGCTAGATTTTGGCCACAAGGCTATCCAGCCAGCCATTAAACTCCAGCTGGAATTGATTGAAAAAGTAGGTGTAAAACCTCATGAATATGAGCTTTTATTACCTGACAGCGATGTTCAGGCACGAGTTGATACTTGGCTAGAAGGAAAATTGGGTGCTGGGCTGCGTACTGCTTACCCAGAGCGTAACGATCTTGTGCAAGATTTGCGCACTAAGATGTTCGAACATTTTGAAAGTGAGCTTGGCGATAATTTCAAAGAACTCAAGCAGGAATATGACGACGCGTTTGTAGGCGCGCTTCACAAAGACGTGCGCAAAGGCATTATAGAAGCCCAAATACGTCCTGATGGCCGTAAATTAACGGATATTCGCCCCTTGTCTAGTGAAGTAGCAATTTTACCTAGAGCCCATGGTTCTAGCCTATTCACTCGTGGCATAACGCAAGCTATGAACATCGTGACTTTGGCGCCGCTAAGCTATGCTCAGATGGTTGATACCATGGAACGTGATGATCTAAGGCGCTACCTGCATCACTACAATGCTCCTGGCTACACGGTGGGTGAAGTTCGTCGTCTGGGCAGTCCGGGCCGACGCGAAATTGGCCATGGATATTTAGCAGAACGTGCGCTAAGTGCTGTTTTACCAGATGAGGCCGACTTTCCTTACACCATTCGCTCGGTAACTGAAATTATGAGCCAAAACGGTTCGACATCTATGGCAGCAACTTGCTCTAGCTGTTTGGCCTTAATGGATGCTGGCGTTCCCATAAAAGCTCCAGTTAGTGGTATTGCCATGGGACTGATGCTTGATGGCGATAAACCCTATATTTTAAGCGATATTGCTGATGCCGAAGATTTTGCAGGCGATATGGATTTCAAGGTTGCCGGCACCGAAAAAGGCATCACGGCTTTACAGATGGACATGAAAGTCCACGGCCTGGCAGTAGATATTCTGGCCAAAGCACTTGAGCAAGGTAAAGCTGGGCGGGACCACATCTTAAAGCACATGCTTGAGACTTTGGACAAGCCACGGACTGAGATGAGTCCGTACGCACCTAGAGTTGAGTCAATTACTATCAATCCTGATAAAATCCGTGAAGTTATTGGTAAGGGTGGTGAAACCATTCAAAAGATTACTGCCGAGACAGGCACAGAGATTGATATTAAAGATGATGGCACCATAATGATTGCCAGCCCAGATAAGGCTAAGATTGAGGCTGCTAAGACTTGGATACAAGCAATTACTGCCGAACCGGAAGTTGGCAAAGTCTACGAAAACTGCCGTGTTGTAAGCGTTCTGGACTTCGGCGCTTTTGTTGAAATTCTACCTGGTAAGGAAGGCTTGGTTCACGTTTCCGAAATGAAGGAAGAACGAGTAAATAAGCCGAGTGATGTGGTTACAGAAGGTGACCGTGTGGCCGTTAAGCTCGTAGCTATTGATGATCGTGGAAGGTTGCAGCTCAGCATGAAAGCAGTTGAGCGGGAGAAGAAAGGAAAATAGGGTGAGGGAAAGTACATCAAAACTTGAAGCTTGGCATAGAACTAAAGTGGGGCACACTGTCTTTGGCACAATTGAGTTAGTCCTGGCCTATCTAATTGGTTCACGTGCCATTGATACGGGCAGTTGGTGGGAGTATTTCTTGACTGTTTTCTTTCTCCTTGGCGTGGCGCAAAATTTTACTAGATTGATAGGTTTAGTTTTTAAAGGCAATGGCAAAAGCTAAGAAAGAGTTATTAGATCAAATCGTGCAGAAAATATTAGCTGACGATCCTGTACCAGAATTGCGCGAAGGCGCAACCCAACTGGTTTTTGGCGATGGTAACCCAGACGCGGAGATTGTATTTATAGGCGAAGCACCTGGTAAGAATGAAGACGAACAGGGCAAACCCTTTGTTGGTGCTGCCGGTAAGTTTTTAAACGAGATGCTCGAGATGATAGGTATGAAACGGCCTGATGTTTATATAACCAACATCGTCAAATATCGCCCGCCAAACAACCGCGATCCTTACCCGGAAGAAAAACAAGCTTTCTTACCGTACCTAAAGGAGCAATTAAAAGTCTTGAAACCAAAATTGATAGTCACTCTGGGCAGGCACAGCATGGATGTGCTTCTGCCCGGGCTGATGATCAGCCAAGTTCACGGCCAACCAAAGAGATTCGAGGGCCAAATCTACCTGCCTTTGTTTCATCCCGCGGCGGCCTTATATAACGGGGCAATGAGGCAAACTCTGATTGATGATTTTGCCAAAATCCCTCTAATTTTAGAAAAAATTTAAACATCTTTAGCAATTCCAAGAAAGGAAAATATGCAAAATAACAATAATCGTAAACAACCTCCCCGGGACGCAAAGCCTGCGCCACAACAGGGCGCCGGGCGAGTTTCAAGAGGTGCGGCTATACGTGCCCAAAAACGCAGCGCTGATGATGCTAACCGCATTGCCAGCCAATACTTAGGCGCCCAAAACGCCAAGAATGAAGATCGTCCCAGGGCTAACTTTGTAGACGACAGTCCTCGTCTAAAAATCATGGGTCTAGGTGGCATGGACGCTGGTGGCTCCAAAAACATGATTGTTCTGGAATACATGAACGATGCAATCGTAATTGACTGTGGCAACGATCTTGGCGTTGATTTGCCAGGTATAAATTACGGCATTGCCGACCCTACATATGTAGAAAGCATTAAACATAAACTCCGAGGTTACGTAATTACCCACGGACACCTTGATCACATTGGTGGTCTGCCGCACATTTTGCCCAAATTACCGGCACCAATATATGGTTCAAAGTTCACTATTGGCATGGTTGAACGCCACTTCGAAAACTTTGGCCAGCCCATGCCGCAAGGCTTTGAGCTTAAAACCGTCACAATGAACGAGGAAACACATGAAAGACTCAAAGTTGGCCCATTCTTTGTTGAATTGGTCAGAATTACTCACTCAATACCAGGATCAACGGTTGTGGTTGTTGATACGCCAGTCGGTCGAGTAGTTTGCACCGGTGATTATCGCCTAGATCCTAACCCATTGGATCACGAACGTAGTGATACCGATCGGTTGAAGCAGCTAGGAAAAGAAGGAGTACTGGTACTTTTAAATGAGTGTATGAGTGCTGAGCGCCCAGGTAGAACACCTAGTGAGAGCACAATTGAGCCAACGTTTGTAGACCTATTCTCCAAGGCTCCAGGACGAGTTTTTGTATCTTGTTTCTCCAGTAATATTAACCGTATACAAATGTTGGTAAATGCTGCTACGGCCCATGGCCGCAAGATTGCTATGGATGGCCGTAGCTTAGTTAGTACGCTTGAGGTAGCCGTTAAACTAGGAATGATTCGTATACCAAAAGGTACATTTGTACCAATTGCTAGCGTGTCAAACCTCAAGGACGAGGAAATTGTAGTAGTCTGTACTGGTTCGCAGGGCGAGCCAAACTCGGCATTACAGCGCATGTCCGAGGGCGAACACAAACATATCAAACTAAAAGAGCAAGACACCGTTATTCTTAGTTCTACGCCAATTCCAGAGAGCGGCAACGACAAATTAATTGGTGAAATGGTTGACGATATGTTCAGAAAAGGCGTGCACGTCTACCGCCACGCCACTCATGAAGTAGACGGTTGTGGCCCTTTGCACGTCAGTGGACACTGTTCGTTAGACGAATATATGGAAATGATTGAGATGACAAAGCCGAAGTTCGTTGTACCTATTTACGGAGCCTATCGTGCCCAGAC
>DATIIF010000064.1:0-2887 GCA_035479935.1 Patescibacteria group bacterium | reverse complement strand
TGAAGTTCAGAAAGCCCATCAAACTTTCTGACCCGTTCATTGCCAGGCCAAGAAAGCACAAATAAGCCACCGTCTTTAACTAGAGGGATCAACTTAGTTAGCACCGACGGGTCAATATTGTCATAAGGCGGGTCAGCTAGAATCAGATCAAACTTGAGGTTTTGGTTATTGCTGGCCCAGCCTCGAGCGTTTTTTCTTAGTACCTTAACTCTGTCGCTAATGCCAAGAGCTTCTGCATTATGCTGTATGGTTTTAAAGGCGTCGCTATCTATGTCTATCGCTAGCGCGGACTTAGCGCCACGGCTAATTGCTTCAAAACTGAGAGCTCCACTGCCGGCAAACGCGTCCAAGACCGTTAAACCATGAAGATCGCCTAGGACATTAAAGATAGCCCCACGCATTTTGTCGCTCATTGGGTGTGTTCGTTGACTATGCGGGCTATCAAATTCCCTTCCTTTTAATTGCCCGGCAATAACTCTCATATCGATGGCTACAGGTTTAAGGCTTGACGAGCCCGGCGTCCGCTAAAGCGCTATACCAAGTCAGCGTTACCGTCTTAACTATGGTTGGTGCTAGCTTATGACGGACTTGATAAGCCAGCTTTGGCGTCCAGCCTTTGTAATGGTAAGTATCATACATATCAAGCACGGCTATTTCTCGCGCTGCTCGTTTAAATGACTCTACTACACCAACGTTTTTAAACTCATTAGCGTCGGTTTTAGTAGGTATGATTTCTCCGAAAGCTAGGGGTTTAATGAGGGTAGAAATACCAATCTCAAACCACCAATGGGTCATCAGTAAACCGCCAGCTCCCCACATTTTCCAATTATTTTTTATTTTTTCGCTTCTGGTGTCCCCTGGCATGATGGCTTTTTTCTTAATGGTATCTCGTGTATCGATGCCCTCGCCGCCACGCAATTCCACAAGCTTTTGTTCGTAAGGATAATGGTGAGCCGGTGTCAGTCCATCAACCAGGGCGTGCGCCAACCAGGCAGCTTCAAATGCCACCCGCTCCCTGTTGCCCGCTTTTAACTCTTTAACCAGCTTTTTGTAATGGCCGTCTATCATATCGGTGAGTTTAGAATCTTTATCGTTGAAAGGATTGTAGTAATGCCAAGGCTCATCTTTAGCCGGACTTTTACGCTTAATGCCATCCGGGCCATTTTTGCCTTCAAATTGAAGAATTAGTTTGGAAGCTGGGAAAACATGGTTGTCTTCCAATAAACGGGCCAGATGTCTACGAGCAATGCGATCAATCTTCTGATGCGCCCCCAATACGCGCCCAGAGAATTTAGTAAGTGTTGTACCGGAATACATAATTAAATTAGTTTAAGTTTGTGATAGCTCTTAGTTTTTGTACTTGTTCGTTTAACTGTTTGTATTTTAGCAGATTTTCTTGCTTATCTATAAATTCTTGAGCAGCCCTGCGGGCACTGCTAATCAATTTTACATCTGATAATTTTGCAATTCTTAGGTCTAATTGGCCATGTTGAAACGTTCCATAAATTGCTCCAGGCCCACGAATCTCTAGATCCATTTCGGCAAGTTTAAAACCATCGCTAGAGCTTTCCAAAGCTTTAAGGCGCCTAGAAGGAGATTTACTGTCACTCAACACCAAATAACAATATCCCTGGCGCACACCACGGCCCACACGGCCCCGCAACTGGTGAATTTGCGCCAAGCCAAATCTTTCCGGACTTTCAATTAACATAACGGTGGCGTTTGGCACACTTACACCTACTTCAATAACTGTTGTAGCGACTAGAATATCTATCTCATGCTCAACAAATTTTCTCATGACGGTTTCTTTGTCTTCGGATTTCATTCGGCCATGAATTAAACCAAGCTTTCGGTGTTTGAAGGGTCCTTGGTTCAGCTCTTTGAAGACTTCTTCAGCCGATTTTGTGGGCAAGATATCTGATTCTTGAATAGTCGGACAGACTACAAACATTTGACCTCCACTGGCCAGTTCCTCTTCAATTTTCTTATAAAGCTGAGCCCTGGAATTAGGAGACCAAAGCTTAGTAATTATTGGTTTTCGACCAGGCGGCTTAGAGGCAATGATTGACAATTCCATTTCACCATACAAGGTAAGCGCTAGACTCCTGGGGATTGGAGTGGCTGTCATGGAGAGAATATGTACAGCGTGCCCGGCTTTGGCTTGTAGGCGTTTGCGTTCTTCAACGCCAAAACGGTGCTGTTCATCAATTATTATTAAGCCTAGTTTATGCATATCGACTTTCTCTTGAATTAGGGCGTGGGTGCCTACAATAAACCGCACATCTCCGGACTTTATTCGCGCGTAAGCAGTTTTCTTTTGGGCCGGTTTTAAACTGCCAATCAACAGACTCAACTGGTCCGCCAAGCCCAAAGGTTCAAGCAAATCATGAATAGTTTCGGCGTGTTGGCGGGCCAAAATCTCGGTTGGAGCCATTAACGCCACCTGAAAGCCTTCGCGCACGGCCATAACCGCCGCCATAACAGCAACAACCGTTTTGCCTGAGCCCACATCCCCCTCAACTAGCCTATTCATAGGTTGTTCTTTTTGGATATCGAGATAAATTTGCCAGATAGTCCGGCGTTGGTCGTCTGTCAGCTTAAAAGGTAAATGCTTAACAAAGTCTTTGGCCAGCTTTTCCTCAAAAGGAATTGCTAAGGCATGTTCCTTCATTAGCTCGTATTTATTAAGCAAACTGGCCAGTGTCAGTCCAAAAACTTCCTCAAAACCTAACCTGCGTTTCGCTTGTTGTAAAGTAGCGGCATTTTTTGGAAAGTGAATAGTTCCAGTTGCCTCCGAACGCGAAATTAAATCCTGCTTTTTAATCAACCAGCTGGGCAAAGTTTCTGGCAGCGAATAAATTTCGGGCATCAACTGTTTTATGGCCTT
>DATIIF010000063.1:0-14729 GCA_035479935.1 Patescibacteria group bacterium | reverse complement strand
GCAGCTGTCTCGTCACAACTGGTTTCTATGCCCAACACTCTCATTTGGTGCATTATAACCTACTTTAAGGCATGAGTACTTGCAAATATTACAAAGATATGCTATAGTTGTCACTATCATAGTAATGCTTAAATATGCCTGACGATCAAGAACCAGCAATAGAATCATCAAATCCTGAACAATCCGGCCGTCGCTTTTTCCGGGGTAGGCGTGGGGGTGGTATTGCCGTTAGTTCTGTTGCCAGCATAGAAAACGTTTCAAGTGTTGAAGAGGCCGAGTTCTTTGATGACCGGGGCGATTTATTTGGGCTAGAAAAGGAGCTAACTGAATATCAAGATCTCTGGTCGCGGCATTCTCAGGTAACGAAAGATTTTCTTGATCGAAACGCCAATAGCGTAGGTAATATCCTAAACGATTTAAAGGGCCAAGCTGTCGATCGTGACGCCAGGCGGCAATTAGATAAGGCCCAAGACCGTGATCTTGGTGCTTTTGCAGCCATTTTTGTTTCCGCTGGAAGAGTCGATGCCGCAAAAGTCGAATATTTTGACTTCTCGACTCTTTTGGGCGGTATAAGAGATGCAAAAACTACGTTACAACGTATCAACAGCAAAAGATTAGGTATTCTAAATAGTTTGTCTCAAACGCCAAGTGTAGAGTTCTTCGAACGAGAACTAAGTCATTTAGAGGAAGAGTCGAGCAAGAGCTACAAGTCTGTCATCAAACTCGAGCAAAAAATGACCACGAAAATTAATGATACAGTAGGGGATAATCCCGAAGAGGCTGTTCGTTTATTGGACACATTTACAAGTAACGTAGGCTCAGAATCAAAACTCGAGAAAGATCTAGTCGCGTTTTTATCAAATGACTACGTAACGTATGGTGAAGGCTCAATTTTGAGTCGAGCCTTTGATTTTATCGAAGCTCGCGCTCGGGAAGGTGTCTTTGCCTCCAAGTATGTGGATCTAAAGTTGAGCGATAACGATGGTGATAACATGTTGGCTTTTATGGCCAAAGCCTTGGAGCAGCATGAGATTACTCGAGGCTTTACAGGGTTCGTGGCAGACCAATTCACAGAATGGCCTTCAATCTTAAAGGTTGGCTACGATGAATTTACGAAAGAAATGCTTAATACTTATGCACAACAGATCCGCCGTGGCGTAGAACAGGGCGTTAAAAAGGCTTGGTTGCGCCCCGACCTAGGTGCTTACGAAGATGCTATTGACCGAACGTGGGTGAAAGTATGGGGCAAGCCACCTGCTGATAAAAACATGTCGAAGCCTAAATCTAATATGCCACAAAACCGTCTTAAGGTTTCAGCTAATGATGTTCTGGAGACGACAGTTGTTGAACAAGAAAAAGAGCCGCTGACAATAGTTAGATTAATGCGTTCTAATGGTGGTTTTAAAACCCAGACGGGTGAAAGTGAAGAGGCTGTTTTGACCGATCTATTGGACCGCGATATTCAACGCGATGCCACTTTCTTAAAAGACGTGGGACGCATTCTGGATAGACTAAAGATTGATCCCTACGGCAAGGGCGTTCACTCTTTCCAAAAACGTCGCAAGTCTGTTGGTGGTGCTGTCGAAGTTGACGGCAAACATGCACGATTATATAAAGCCAGTCCCTATCTGATGGGCTTATCACTGGGCAGTCGGGCTTCACATTCCCGAGTTGTGTTCGCCGTTGTTAATGACCAACTGGCAATTCTTGACGTAGTCAAAGATCATGCTGCCTACGAACGGCTGATCGATGCCGTTATCTAAAGTGTGTTGCACCTTCATTAATGCTACTTCATAATCTTTGAATATGAGTTTCAGAAGTGTTGTTAAGAAATTTATTCCATCTGGATTATTCCGGAAAATTGAACCTTACGGGCATTTAACTGAGGCGGTTTTGCTTCACACTTTGAACGGTTTCCCAGCTAAAGGTCTAAAAGTTATTGGTGTAACGGGCACTAACGGCAAGACCAGCACAACGTTCTTGATCCACCGCATGCTTAGGCAAGCTGGCTATAACGTCGGACTGATGACCACTGTGGCCTATGGGGTGAATGACGATATTCGTCCGCAAATCCAGCACATGACCAACGTGGCTGTGCCAGAAATGGTTGCTAGATTGAAATGGATGAAACAGCAGGGAATGGAATGGCTGGTTATGGAAACGACCAGTCAGGGCTTAGCTCAACACCGGGTATGGGGCTTACCATATGTATTGGCAGTGATGACCAATGTTACGCACGAACATTTGGATTACCACGGTACTTTTGAGAGATACCGTGATGCCAAACTAGAACTTTTTAAAATAGTTAACCGCAACAAAGATGGCTTAAAAACAGGAGTTATTAACGCCGAAGACCCCAGCGCCCTGATCTTTGCCGCGGCGGTTGAGAAGCCAATTTTGTATGGAGTAGGGAAGGGCGATTTGCAGGCTCAGAATGTCAAAATGACGCCGGCAGGCAGCCGCTACACTGCCAAAGTCGATGATAAAGAATATCGCATTGAATGCCACTTGCCTGGCAGTTTCAATGTGTCTAATTCACTGGCGGCAGTGGGGGCGGGACATGCACTGGGGCTGACCGAAGAACAGATAGAGAAGGGGATTGCCGGGCTGACCCGCGTGGAAGGCCGGATGGATCCGATTAACGAGGGTCAGGACTTTGACGTGATTGTGGATTTTGCCCACACGCCTGATAGCTTTGAAAAATTGTTCAAAGATATGCGGGGAATTATTGGCTGGTCCAGAGCTGCGCACTTGGATGCAGTGCAAGGAAGTAGCGAGGAGCGAGTGAAACGTACAAGCGGTACGGAGAGCGAGCGAAAGAGCGTTACTGACACAGCAATGCGCCAAGAGCCTGCCAGTGCGGCCAGCTCTGCTGGACGGCAGGGCAAGGCGGTGCGCGGTTCTGGCAAATTAATCTGTCTGTTTGGTTCTGCCGGTCGTCGTGACGAGACCAAACGGGCCATTCAAGGTGAACTAGCCGGCAAATACTGCGACGAGGCGGTAATTACTGAGGAGGACGACCGGGATGTTGACGGCCTAGCCATTATGAACCAAATTGCCTCGGGCGCAGAGAAGGCCGGCAAAGTACGCGACAAAGACCTATTTCTAGTACATGACCGCACAGAAGCCATAAATTTCGCAGTAAATCGGGCCAAAACAGGCGATACAGTGCTTATGTTGGGCAAGGGCCACGAAAAGACCATCGAGCGTGCTAACGGCGAGCATCCTTGGGACGAAATTGGCACCACTCGAGAAGCAGTCAGAAAATTAGCTAAGGGTTAATGTGGTGCAGCGGATGTAGCCGCCACCTTTACCAAGCTCAGCAACTTCTGGAGTAATAGTCTTTAAGCCTTTGGCTTCAATAGCGGCTTTGAGTTTTGGGGCGCGGGCACTCATTACCACTGTTTCACCTGATGAAATTAAATTGCAGCCAAAACCGGCCTTAGCTTCTTGTAAGCTGACTTCAATTTTCTCCAGCGGCAAAGCTTGGATTTTGGCTTGGCTATCGGGTAGGAAAGCGTCTGGGCACCAAGCAATGAGGTTCGGCGTAAGGACAGCGAGAGCTAGATCCAAATCGTAAAAAAAGCTATCTGGCCAGCCCGTAACTTTATTGGTAACTGGTTTACCGAAACCAAACCAACTGCGCTTAGGCACAGTTTGCAAACCAATTACTTCAAAACCCAAATTATCGGCCAAAAATTTATGAACTTCTTGGTCAGTCCGGTATAGACTACCTACAAACAAGTACTCACCGCAAGGTAGTGCATCACCTTGCCCGCTGAAACGTCCAGGTGGCTTGATGACTTTTTTGCCTAAGTCTTTCAAGATTTTTTCGGCGTAGGGCTCCTCGGTTTTGCGCTTGTTGGGCAGGGAAGACAGGACAACTTTATCGCCGCGGCAGAGGCCCCAATTGGCGGTATAGACGCCATCTTGGCAATTCTCGGGCGGCGGGATTTTAATTACTTTTATTCCGGCTTGTTCCAAAGCCTGTTTTATTGACCGGTGTTCTTCCGTTGCCTTAGAGACGTTGATTGGTACGGAAGCATTCATATGAGCGTTGATTGCGTACTCATCACTAAAATAATCAGCCCCAGACATTAGAACCACTTGGTTTATTAAAGCCATAGACCTTTATTGTACAAAATTGCTATGCTTATGGGGCCGTAAGATTAGAGATAATTATGGTATAGTTAGTTAACTTACCTCTATTAGCACTTAATTTAGTAACCAGGAAATTTGTGAATATTACTAAAACTTTTGGGCCTGAAATCGCTGATGTGCATTTTTCTGAATCAGAATCTGGTGACCTTGCTGGCATTGCCTCGGAAATATATTTTAGTCTAAGGGATGTGCCAGAAGACTTAGCACTTGATGCATTGCTTAAAACAGGCCAGCAATCTGGGAGTCTTTTCCCAAAACTTCGGGATGCGCTGGGTGAGCTTGTAACCCATGAATCTTGGAAAGTTATGGTCATGCATGGACCACCGCCTATCGATACTGAGCTTGGGCCGACCCCTGTACGTTATCTGAAGCCAAAAGAAAATCCAATTCTAAAAACCGATATTTGCCGCGCTCTAATCCTGGGCATGGCCGGTGTTTATCCTTATGGCTATGATTCCCAGCAGCCTGGCAACATTCACAATAACGTAGTTGCAATTAAGAGTTTTGAGGGCAAAAAAGGTATCAGTGCTAACGCGGCCGATCGACTGGGTCTACATAATGAGGATGCGTCTTATAATTTGAGCGAATACAACATTAGCCCGGACTGGTTAACTATTCAGGCTTTGCGGAACCCTGCCTTAGTACCAAGCCTAGTGTCCTTGCCAAATATTGGCAATTTGCCTACTAGCACAAGACGTCTCTTAGAAGAAGATTTTTTCGTAAACCATACTAACCCGGGACAAGGCGGCGATGAAAATAACGCTCAGCGGCCGGTATCAGTTCTTTATGGCCCGGATGGCCAATGGATACGCTTAAACACCGAGCAACTAGACATGGACAAACATTCCATTCGCCACGCCGAGGCCTTACAAACATTAGTGGATATGGCTTCTGAAGCGACCATTGAGCTAGATTTCTTGCCAGGCGATATTGTCATCAACGACAACCGCCGGGTATTGCACGGCCGTGCCCGGTATTTGCCCCACCAAGCTCCTAAATATGACGGCACTGACCGTTGGCAACGACGGGTGGTAGCAGCCGATGAACCAGCTCGTATTCAACAATTTGAAGTTGAACCCCGAATTGTTAGCCCGCGAGAGATGTTCGCAGCAATTTCCAAGAGCCAATAGACAGATGTGAATCAGCTCTTAGCGTGATACCATACAACTTATGAAAGTCGCAATACTTGGCTACGGCATCGAAGGACGTGTCTCAGCTAAATACTGGGCGAATTTAGGCAATGAAATCACTATCTGCGACAAGAACCCAGACACAGAAGTTCCTGCCGAATTTAAGAAACACCTAGGACCAGACCATATGAAGAACCTGGAGGCCTATGATCTTATTGTGCGAACATCGGGGCTTCACCCAAAGCTAATAATAGAAAACAACCCCGATCATCCAGAAATTATGGAGCGTGTTACCACGAGTTTAAACGAGTTTCTTAAGGTCTGCCCAACTAAAAACATCATCGGCATTACTGGCACAAAAGGCAAAGGTACTGCCAGCACATTGGTCGCTAAAATTTTAGAGGCGGCGGGTCTAACGACACATCTTGGTGGCAATATCGGCATTGCTCCGCTTAAATTACTTGAAGAAGTTAAACCAGATGACTGGGTCGTGTTAGAACTATCTAGTTTTCAGTTATTTGATTTGAAGAAAAGTGTTCCTACAGCTGTGTGTCTGATGATTGCACCCGAGCACTTGAACTGGCATGCCGATATGGACGAATATGTTCTGGCCAAGGCCAATTTATTTAAACTGCAAGAACCATCCGGTAGAGCAATCTTTAACCGTTTATCTCCTCTGTCTGCTTCAATCGTCCAAAATAGTCCAGCCAAGAAGGAAAGCTACGAAGTCTCTCTGAAAGGCTCTTTGCTTTCTTCCAAAACCGGGGCTTATGTTGAAGATGGCCAGATTTGCTACGAAGGTGCTCAAATAATGTCCACTGATGAAGTGGCTATGCCCGGCAGGCACAATTTAGAGAATATTTGTGCCGCCATCACTACCTGCTGGCCAATCATTGATGGCGATATTTCAGCTATTAAAAAGGCTGTCATGGGTTTCAAGGGCTTGTCTCACCACTTGGAATTTGTTGCTGAAACTAATGGCATCAAATATTACGATGACTCTTACTCAACAATGCCAGATGCTACAATTGCTGCCTTAGAAGCTATACCTGAACCTAAAGTTCTAATTTTAGGTGGAGGTAGTAAGGGTTTATCCCTAGACGAGATGATAAAAGCCGTGACTAAGTCTAACGTCAAGCACGTTGTGCTGATGGGCTCTTTGGCCAACGAGCTTCGCCAGAAATTAACTACCGCTGGTTTTAATAATTTTAGCTTGAGCCCAAATGATATGCTCGGTATCGTAGCTGAGGCTAAAAAACATACTCAAAGTGGCGATGTAGTTCTACTCTCGCCCGGTCTGCCCGCAAAAGGCGACGGTTTTTTTATCGATAATGTGGACCGTGGCAATCAATTCAAACAGGTTGTGACTAGCCTTACAGCTTAGACGGCAGACCGTCAAAATTAAAGCTGTCAAGCGCAGTGGCTATTGCTTCCAAACGGTGAGGATGTTCAGACATCCAAGTCGTTAAACGGTGGGGCGCGCCAGGAAGTATTACCCGTTCATTTTGGCTGGCGGAGGTAGAATGTTCCCCAATCATATCGATTACTTCAGGTGGAATGACTTCGTCTAGCTCGGCCTGAAAAATTACCAGCTGACCCTTAAATCTAGGCAAAATATCCCAAGCTTTGGATTTGTGATAGCTTTTGGGGCGACGAATTATCTCTGAGAATTTTGGTCCAAAAGGAGCTTTTTCGGCTTCGTGGCTATACGCCGCCGGAGCAAATAAAGCCAAACGTCTAAAACTGTTTTCTGGGGTTTCAAGCATTGATATAGCAGTGTGGCCGGCCATACTAACAGCCACTATCATATCGGCCGGCAGTACTTGGAATTTATGACCTATGGCTTCGGTTATGATTCGACGTTCGGCTAGGGTAGAACCAAGCAATGTACCTGATGACTTGCCGTGTCCAGGGAGGCTAAAGATTACGCCCTTGTGGCCCAGGTTTCCTAGGCTGCGCGCCAGGGGCAAAAGGCGCTCTTTAGAAGACTCGCCCGCGCCATGTAAATAAAGAACATTTCCTTTGGCAGGTCCTTTGGGTTCAATGACCGAAACGTCAATTTTGTGCCCCATAGTCTCAGCCAAGTGCTCTGTTTCAGCGTAATTTGCCACGCCCATCATAATAACAAAAAACACCACATAAATGGTGTCTTAATCTCATTGGTAAAGTCTTGGTGAATCGGGCTGGTCTGGTTTTCTTGTTTTCGGGTAGAGGCAAAGTGCCTTCAATACTCGTTTACAAGAGCCAAACCTAGCCCGGGTGTTCCATTGAAGCAAAAAGGCGCGGGCACCCGACGAACAGCTCGTTTGAGCCGTCACTGTCCGTCGGGTTGACCCGAACCCCCCAGCCGTTGGCGATCTACGCCCGCCTAATCCGTGCGCTCTTTGTTGAAGCCGGTGTTGCTACTGACAGCTCTGACCCCTGCATAGGGATCGGGCTCGGACGTCATCGGAAGATGATGTCGCTCGCTCACGATGCCGAACTTCAGCACCGAGAACTCGTCGGGATCGTCAACCTCCATGAGGCTAAGCAGCCCCTTGAGTGTGGTGATCAGCGGGATCACGCAGTCCTGTGGGTTCTCTTCCGCAGTCCGGTCGTGGACCAGGAAGAACTCGTGGCTGTCGATCTTCACCGCTCTGACGTAGCGTCCGTCAGCGTGGACACGAGGAAGCACGTCGTCGTTGACGAACTTCAGGAACGGGTCGGTCAGGGTGAACTCAGTATGGACGTAGCGTCCGTAGATGAGCTCATCCGCTTCTTGCATGACACCGACACCCTCAGGGGTGAACCCGCCGAGTGCGCAAGTGTATTTGTGGGAGATACGGCCCAAGGGGCCTCCTTCAATCGAGGATCTAAAAAAGATCCAACAATGGAACCATAAAGTTTTACACCAAAAATAAGCACTTGTCAATACCGATAAAATATTGTATTATTGACATTGTGTAAAGGACATTTATGTCAGATATAGAACGTGAGCCGGGCGGACAAGAAAATCAACCCTCGCCAGAGGAGCTAAGCGAATTACGCGAGTCAGTTTTGCTTTGGGCAGACGAGCGCAAGCGCGACGCTCACGGATTGGAATCGAGGGCTATAGGCATTGCCAAAGAGCGCTATACCGCTGGCACTGAAATCGACGTACCCTTTCTTAGCGAACGAATTCGGATTACTCCTATAGAGAGAATGAAAAATTTTGACGATTTGTTTCTGTATTTTCCATATGACAATTTGAACTCAGACCAAGATATCCAAGGTGCATCGCCGATTATCTTTATACAACTAGTTTCTTCTGAAGACGCCACAATGCGCTACGTTATTTCCAGACACAAAACATCTGTATTTTTGCCAAAAGACGATATGCATGTCGCCCTAGAGCATTTTGAAAGCGATCTTACGGAAATAGGTGTTGAGGACGCTTTTATTGAGGGTGGCAGACAGATTAAATCTGACTATGAACGAAAGACCCTTGACCAGCTTTTATCTTACTTGCAAGATAAAAATAGTTATAGAATTACTTCCCAGCCGGAAGCAAACGCCGCTTGACAGTAGATTTTGCTATCCGCTATCATGAGTGCTGGCAATTAGCACTCAAACGTGCCAAGTGCTAATTAATCAAAGTTTTAGGAGGAAAGATGGCTGTTAATATCCAACCATTAGGTGACTACGTAGTCGCCCGCCAAGAAGAAGCTGAAACTAAAACGGCTAGCGGCTTGTATTTACCTGACAAGACTCAAGAAAAACCCAAGGTGGCCAAAGTTATGGCTGTCGGTAAAGAGGCTAAGCAATTAAAAGTCGGCGATAAAATAATCTACAAAAGCTATAGCACCACCGAAATCAAGATGGGAGCTGAAGAATACATTCTGGTTAAAGAAGAAGACGTGTTAGCGACAGTTAAATAAGGAGTAACTTTATGAGCAAAAAAGTTTTTTATGATGATGACGCACGAAGGCGAGTTTTGGGCGGGGCGCAAATTCTATATGACGCCGTTCGGTCTACTATGGGCCCTAAAGGCCGTAATGTGGTCATTGGCAAGTCTTATGGCAACCCAACTGTTACACACGACGGCGTAACCGTCGCCAAAGGTGTAGAGCTAGCCGATGTTGACGATGAAACACTAGGCTATAAAGTAGGCGCGGAACTTATTAAACAAGCTGCTAGCAAGATGAACGATGTGGCCGGTGACGGCACCACCACAGTTACTGTACTGACTTACCACATCTTAAGCGAAGCCAATAAATTGATTGCCGCTGGGCATAACCCAATGCTGCTTCGAAAAGGCCTAGAATCTGCCGCTCACGATGTGATAACCAAACTCGGCAGTTTAAGCGAAGACATCAAGACCAATAAAAAGCGCGTAGCCGAAGTAGCCACAATTAGCGCCGGCGATAATGAAATTGGTGAGTTGATTGCCGATGTCATTGATAATGTAGGCAAAGATGGCGTAGTGACTGTTGAGGAAGGCCAAGGCCTGGCACTGGAAAGTGAAGTGGTAGAGGGCTTTACCTTTGACCGCGGTTTTGTTAGCCCCTACATGGTGACCGATGCGGCCCGTATGGAAGCAATTTACGACAAACCTTCAATTGTAATTACCGATAAAAAAATTAGTTCAATTCAGGAATTTCTACCTTTGCTTGAAAAATTAGCCCAGGCTGGCAAGAAAGACTTGGTCCTGATTGCTGAAGACGTAGAGGGCGAAGCTCTCGGTACTCTTATCTTAAATCGACTCAAAGGTGTATTTAACACTATTGCCATCAAAGCACCGGCTTTTGGCGACCGTCGCAAGGAAATCTTGGACGACATTGCTACCTTAACCGGCGCTACGGTAATTACCGAAGAGCGTGGCATGAGCTTTGAAAATGTTGAGCTGGACGTAGTTGGCTCGGCCCGCAAGGTAATAGTCAATAAAGATGAGACCACTATCATTGAGGGTGCCGGCCGCCCAAGTGCCATGAAAAGCCGAATGGGCCAAATAAATACTCAGATTGCTACCAGCACCAGCGAGTATGACAAAGAAAATCTTGAGAAACGGCGTGCCGCACTTAGCGGCAAAGTTGCCGTCATCAAGGTTGGTGGTGCTACCGAAACTGAAATTGAAGAAAAGAAATTCCGGGTTGATGATGCCGTTGCAGCCGTCAAAGCTGCCCTGGACGAAGGTATCGTTCCTGGCGGTGGCGTAACACTCATCAACCTGATCTTTGCCATTAAGCCCACTACCTCTGGTGATGCTTCAGTTCTAGCTGGCCAAAGTCTGTTGTTTAGGTCTTTTGAGCAACCCTTCCGTATCCTGCTAGAAAACGCCGGCCTGAATCCCGACGAATGGCTGCCGCAGGTACGCAAGGCTAAGCCAGGACAGGGTGTTGACGTTAACAAGCCCGACAAGCTGGTTGACCTTAAGGCGGCGGGCATTGTTGACCCAACTCGTGTTACCAAAGAGGCCATTCAAAATGCCGTGTCAATTGCTGGTACAAGCATGACTATGGGAGCTTTAGTTGTCGATGTTCCTGAGCCTACAACCGCATCTCCCGCCCCTGACATGGGTGGTGGCATGATGGGAATGTAACGGCCTACGAACCAGAGAAGCGTTAGCGTTTAGATAATTTCGTTGCAAAATTGGCTATTTTGTACTATGGTACTAATATCAAGCAAGGAGTCCAAGGATGAAATGGCCTTTTAAACGCACTGAAAATAATCAAGTCCCAGAAGAAGTACAGCAATATTATCAGGCTGAACAGCGGGAGCGCGTGGGCGTAGCCTGGCTGCTTGCTCTAGCTACACTAGTTGTAACTGTCTTAGTTGCCCTTGGCTTGTTATGGGGCGGCCGCTGGACTTACCGCAAAATTACACACAAAAACAATAGCTCTACCAGTGGCCAAGTTGCCAAAGCTCCAGAAGTTGCTCCAGCTGCACCCGCTAATCAAAGCGCTAACTCCACAAACACTAATGCCCCGAGCACCCCTAGCTCTAATCAAACAGCGGATAACACCGTAGACACTAACACCACTGACTCTAACTTACCTAATACCGGCCCAGCCGGCGCCGTAACTGCGTTCGTAGTTACTACGGTTCTAGGAACTGCATTCTATCAACTTAGACTTCGTCGCCAGATTAACTAAGCGGGGTCTGCCGCCGGAGCGTTGTGCTGAGTGAAGTAATTTATTTCGTTAACAACATCAAGCAAGGCCTGGGCCCTAACTTTATCGTCTGTAATTTGCTTGGCTGAGTCGAATGCTTCTTTAAGCTTTGTTGAATCATCAGTGGCTTGAATCATCATCATAAGGGTGCGAAATTTTTCCTCAGGTGTTTGATCTAGGTGCCCAACCAAGGGTGTCAACTGGTGAAGAGCTTCTTGCTTTAGACTAACTAAATCGTCTGAAGGGGGAGTTGACATCACATCGCTATCCGAGCCGATGTTTTCTAGAGGTGACGATGGAGCAGAGACAGGCGGGCTTGTAGCTGGCGAGTCCGCTTGCTTGACAAGGCCATCATCAACCGGATTTGACACTACTGGTGAAATTTGAGCCTGTGTGTCTTGGTTCTGCTCATCTTGATTATTGTCATTGTGTCCAAACATAAACCGCCCTCCCTAGTCGAACTTTTTATTAAAACGAAAATTTAATTTCTAAACAATAACTTTAGCATAAGAGTTAACGGACAAAAGTGCAAGGTTTGTTTGTAGCATTTTGCTTTAAAGATTAGAATTTAGACATTAGGATTTTGCGGGGAGACTAAATGCTTGATGATCTAAAATATATTCACGACCGTGACGCCCAAGATGCACTAGGCATAGCCGAAAAGCAATGGCAGCAACTGCAACAGGATTACCAGCTTCCGAATTTTAATTATCAGAACATTGAGAACGTAGTTGTAGCTGGTATGGGTGGTTCAGGCCTGGCGGCCATGGTGGTCAAAGTTTGGCCGGGCTTAAATGTACCTTATGAAGTAATAAATGATTACGAATTACCAGCGTATGTAGGTGCTAAGACGCTTTTAATAGTCAGTAGTTATTCGGGTAATACCGAGGAGACTTTGAGTGCTTTTGAGCAAGGCATGAATAAAAGCGCCCAAATTGTGGTGGTAGCCTCGGGCGGGGAATTGATTGAGCGAGCTAAGGCTAATCGATTACCGTATTTGGTTCTTCCCAGCGGCTATCAGCCGAGAATGACGCTTGGCTATCAGCTCAGTGCCCTAGTCCATATCCTGGAAGCGTGTAATCTGGTAGAAGCCAAAAAAGCCGAACTTCACCAGGCGGCTAGCTGGCTACATGATCATCTTGGCACTTGGCGGCCAGACATCCCGACCAAAGATAATTATGCCAAGCAATTGGCACTAGAGTGTGTAGGCAAATCGGCAGTTATATACAGCGGCCCTAAACTTTTTCCAGCTGCATATAAATGGAAGATTAGTTTTAATGAGAATGCCAAAAATATTGCTTGGTGCAACCACTATCCGGAGTTTAACCACAATGAATTCTTGGGCTGGACTAGTCATCCGCAACAAAAACCCTACGCTGTCATAGAGCTTCGTAGTAATCTGGAGCATGCCAGGACTCAAAAACGTTTTCAAATAACCGAGAAACTATTATCGGGCCAAAGACCAGCACCTCAGGCAATTGAGGTAGTGGGATCGACCATTTTAGAACAATTACTTTATTCAATCGCACTTGGCGATTTTGTCAGCTTATATCTTGCACTACTTAATGGTCTTAACCCAACACCAGTCGATCAAATAGAGAAATTCAAAACTTCTATGCAAGGAGAGTAAAATAGAAGGTAGGCGGGAGGTAACCGCGTGGATCCAAAAGAACTCTTTGCCCGCGCAGTCGGGCAAACTACCACAACGATGAGGCACTTAGACAAGCGCCAGCTTGGCAACCCGACGCCTTGCGACGAATGGGACGTTCGGGCACTTCTCAACCATATGGTTTACGAATTACGATGGGTGCCAGATATGTTGGCCGGGCGGACCGTTAGTGAAGTTGGCAAACGTTACGATGGTGATTTACTGGGCAGTGATGTTTTCTCTGCCTGGCAGCACGCCGCCGATGCTGCGTTGGTAGCCGTTAAGCATGTCGACCCTAAAACCGTCGTGCATTTGTCTTATGGCGATATGCCGGCAAAAGATTATATTGCCGAAGTTGGCGGCGACATTTTAGTCCACACTTGGGATCTAGACCAAGGTCTAAGCTGTACTTTATGTATAGAGCCAGATTTAGCTCAGGCGGTTTATGAGATTACTTTACCTAAACAGCCCAAGCTAGTTCAGTCTGGGCTATTTGCGCCGAGAATTCCTGTGCCCAACGACTCCTCAATCCAAATTAAACTACTGGCTCTGTTTGGCAGGCGTGAACCTAAAATATCTTCTAGTAAGACTTAACGATGTAAAATAAGTTTTAGCTATGAAGAAAATCAAATCAGTAGATGATATTGCAGATCTGGGCGATATTTTGTGCATCTTTGCCCACCCAGATGATGAGACTTATTTGTGTGGGGGCATTATGGCCCTGGCTGTGGCTAATGGCCAAGGTGTAGCCTGTGTTACAGCCACCAAAGGGGAGGCTGGTATCCCGCCAGGTTCTGATTGGTCACACGAGCATTGCGGCGAGGTGCGCGCCCAAGAGTTGAAAAGTGCCCTAAAGATACTAGATATCCATAATCATCACTGGCTTGGTTACACCGACGGTACTTGCCGCAAGGTTGATGACGCCGAGGCCGTTGCTCAACTCGTTAGCTATATCAACGAATATAAGCCGGATAGCATTTTAACTTTTGCGTCTGATGGTTTAACGGGGCATGCCGACCACCAAACAGTTTCCCGCTGGGCAACTTTAGCAGCCAAACAATCTGGCCACCCCGTTGTCATTTATCAAGCCGCTACGGCTGAGGAACACTACAAAAATTATCTTAAAGAAGCTGATAAAAAGCTAAATATTTACTTCAATATTGATAAACCAAAACTGACTTCCATGAAAGATTGTGATATTTGTCTGGAGTTGCCAGAAAATGCGGCTGAGATGAAGTACGAAGCCCTTAAAAGCATGCCGTCACAAACAGCCGGCATGTTCAAGAATTTTGATAAACCCCAATTACTTGAGCTTATTAAGCTGGAAACTTTTACCGTTGTTGCCGATTAGAGGGGGTGTTTCTTCAGTCCTAGCAGATAACCCAGATAACTGAATACTAAATGTAAGCCGAAATATACAAGGCCAACCCACAAAATTAGCGATAAAGTAGGTTTTATGAATAATAGGGCAAAAATTAACCCGCCAATAATGTAGTCAATCTGGTCAAATGGGTACCAGCTGCTGCCAGATTTTATGCCACGCCGTCGTTTAAAAAAGCTTTCCATGGCGTCTCCGGTCAAAGCCCCAATTCCCAGTAGCATTCCTTGTCCAACCCCTGGCTGGGGCAAGCCGGCTGGCCAATCCAGATGCTGATATATGAA
>DATIIF010000062.1:0-9982 GCA_035479935.1 Patescibacteria group bacterium | reverse complement strand
GCGTTTTACAGCTCAAGCTAGCAGCGAGAACGATTTTGAGACTTGGCTAAAAGATGCAAAAAAGATTAATCAAGACTTGAGCCTTGGCTCCTATGAGAGACTGGCTGAGCCTAGCTTACACAACCCCGTGGCCATTTACTCTGCAACCGAAAGCAATTTGTATAATAAGATTGTCATGAAGTTTATGGATCCGGCCCATCACGAGGCCGAGCACCAGCACGACTCGGCGCATTTTGACTATGAGGATCAGCCATGAACATATTCGCCCACGCCGCCGGCCAGTTTGATCCTTTTATTTTGGGTGCTCGCGTAACCATGATAGGCGGAGCTTTGGCCATTGTTGCCCTGCTTACTTATCTCAAACGTTGGAAATGGCTGTGGCGAGAATGGCTGACGTCTGTTGACCCAAAAAAAATTGGCGTTATGTATCTTATAGTGGCCTTTACCATGTTGCTGAGAGGTGCAGCTGATGCTGGCATGATGCGGGCCCAGCAAGCACTTTCCGTCGGATCCTCTCATGGCATTTTGGACGCCGATCATTTTCAACAAGTCCTGACAGCCCACGGCACAATTATGATTTTCTTTGTGGCTATGGGCTTAATGTTTGGCCTGATTAATTTGATTGTCCCTTTGCAAATTGGTTCGCGCGATGTGGCATTTCCTTTTCTTAATGCCACCAGTTTTTGGCTTTACGCTGGTGGTGTTGCCCTTATGAACCTATCCTTAGTTATAGGACATGAGTTTGCCGCCACCGGCTGGCTGGCCTACCCGCCACTGTCCGAACTAGCTTATAGCCCAGGACATGGTGTGGATTATTGGATATGGAGCCTCCAGGTTGCCGGTGTCGGTAGTTTGTTATCGGGCATTAATTTCTTAGTTACTATTCTGCGCATGCGCTGCAAGGGCATGACACTTATGAAAATGCCGATGTTTTGCTGGAGCGTGCTTGGCAGTATGTCTCTAGTAATTTTTGCCTTCCCTATCCTGACGGCCACCTTAACCATGTTAGCGTTAGACCGAACACTTGGTATGCACTTCTTTACCGCCTATGCCGGCGGCAACCCAATGATGTACGTAAACCTGATTTGGGCATGGGGCCATCCAGAAGTCTATATTTTAATATTGCCGGCTTTCGGCATATTTTCAGAAGTTGTCGCGACTTTCTCGCAAAAGCGTTTGTTTGGCTACGTTTCAATGGTCTGGGCAATCTGGGCTATCGTATTCTTATCCTTCATAGTCTGGTTGCACCACTTCTTTACGATGGGGGCTGGTGCTAACGTCAATGCCTTCTTTGGCATTATGACCATGATTATCGCCGTGCCAACGGGCGTTAAGGTATTTAACTGGCTATTTACAATGTTCCGAGGCCGGATTCGTTATAACACTCCAATGCTGTGGTTTTTAGGCTTTATTGCAACTTTCACCATCGGCGGCATGGCAGGTGTCTTGATGGCCGTCCCACCTGCCGATTTTCAATTGCATAACAGCCTATTTCTCGTGGCTCATTTCCACACCATGATCATTGGCGGAGTAGTTTTTGGTTATTTTGCCGGTCTAACCTATTGGTTTCCTAAAATTTTCGGTTTCAAGCTTAACGAGCGTCTTGGCAAGTACGCTTTTTGGTGCTGGTTGGTTGGTTTCTTAAACGCCTTTATTCCGCTCTACATCTTGGGCTTAATGGGTGCGACTAGGCGGCTTGACCACTACGATTCATCGCTGGGTTGGCAGCAATTATTTATTGTCGCGGCGTTTGGCGTGACACTTATTGGTCTTGGCGTTGGGTTGCAAATATTGCAGCTGGTTGTCAGCATTTTAGACCGCCGGAAAAATCGTGACAAAACCGGCGACCCCTGGAAAGGTCGCACGCTAGAGTGGTCAACTACTTCTCCTGCGCCGTTCTATAATTTTGCTATTGAGCCAGAAGTATCTGAACGCGACGCTTTTTGGCATATGAAAAAGTCCAAAGAAACTGTTGAGCCACACTACAAAGACATAGTCATGCCTAAAAATACACCTCTGGGTTTAATTATTGCAATTTTTGCCACAACATTTGGTTTGGCAATGATTTGGCATATCTGGCTGTTAGCCATTGTGGCTCTAGCCGCAGTCATTCTCTCAGTTATTATTCGCACTCTCAGTGATAACACCGAGTACACCATTCCCGCTGCCACTATCAAAGAACTGGAGTCCATGCCATGACTCACGCTGCAGAACAAGTAAAGTCTGACGCCAAAGCCGTTTTTGGTTTTTGGGTCTACCTAATGACCGACTGCATTCTTTTTGCCAGCCTTTTTGCAACTTTCGCTGTTCTTCGGAACAATACCTACGGTGGGCCGTCAGGGCGTGAACTATTTAGCTTATCGTTTGTCTTAACCGAGACATTGATTCTTTTAACCAGCAGCTTTAGCTGTGGTCTTGGTATGTTAGCCGCTTATCGACAAGACAAGACTCAGGTTTTAGCGTGGTTTGGTTTAACCTTTTTGCTAGGAATTTCTTTCTTGTCTTTGGAGTTATCAGAATTTAACAAATTGGTGATCGAACATCACAGCTGGCAAGCCAGTGGTTTTATGTCGTCCTTTTTCACTTTGGTCGGCACCCATGGCACGCACATTGCGATTGGTTTAATTTGGATGGCCGCCTTGCTGGTCAAGATAATCCGCCGAGGACTAATTGGTAGCGTTATTCGCCGGCTAACTATGCTAAGTCTTTTTTGGCACTTTTTAGATGTAGTTTGGATATTTATATTCACAATTGTCTATCTTATAGGAGCAGTCAAATGACTACCGCACACGCTAGCGAAAACAGCCACGGCAATCTCTCGACATATCTCACTGGCTTCTCAATTTCTATAGCCTTAACTCTGCTGGCCTTTTTCCTAGTCGTTAACAAAGTTGGCAGCGGGAATGCCTTGATGTTAGGCCTGCTGGTTTTGGCTATCATCCAGCTTTTTGTCCAAATGGTATTTTTTCTTCATCTCGGGCGAGAATCTAAACCTAAGTGGAACCTGGCAGCGTTTGCTTTTATGATGATGGTCCTACTAATTTTAGTTATTGGATCATTATGGATAATGAACCACTTAAATTATCACCAGATGTCGCCAGCCGAGACAGACAATTCTATATTGCATGATGAAAATCTTAGACCTCAAGCTTACTAAGGCTTATTACAAGTTAACGAAACCCGGTATTATTCGTGGCAACGCTGTGACTGCCACAGCCGGCTTCTTACTAGGCGCAGATGGTCGTTTTATGCTGGCATCTTATCTTTGGATGCTTATTGGCTTGTCACTGATTATCGCATCGGCCTGCGTATTTAATAACTATATCGACCGAGATATTGATAAAAAAATGGCGCGTACCAAAAAACGAGGTTTTGTAACTGGTGAGGTTTCCGTTAAGGGCGCCCTCGTTTACGGGACTATTCTTGGCTTTTTGGGTACCATTAGTTTATTTTATTTTGCGAATAGGCTGGCACTTGGAATTGCACTTGGTGGATTTTTTATCTATGTCGTTTTATACGGGCTAGCCAAGCGTCGTTCGGTGCACGGCACTATAGTTGGCAGTTTCGCCGGGGCAGCACCAATACTGACAGGTTATGTAGCGGCCACCAATCATTTTGACGGTGCAGGACTGATTCTGTTTTTAATATTAGTTCTCTGGCAAATGCCTCATTTTTATGCCATTGCCATTTATCGCCAAGATGATTATGCGGCTGCTAATTTGCCAGTCTTGCCTGTCAAAACATCTGTTGAAAATGCAAAAGTGCAAATAATTTTGTACACGGCCTTTTTTACCATTAGCGCGATGTCGCTTAGTCTTCTCGGTTTCGCGGGCAAAACTTATCTTTTTGTAGCCTCGATACTTGGTATAAGTTGGCTAGTTAGGGGAGTACGCGGTTTAAACGCGCCAGATACGAGAGTCTGGGCTAGGAAAATGTTTGTCCACTCCCTGATAATAATCACGGTTTTATGTCTGGCTATATCCCTGAATTCAGTACTGCCCTAGCTCTCACTTTGAAACGGATAGCAAGCCGGCTTTTTGAGCATTCTCCCAGACCTGTTTCTTTAAAGATTGGCGGCTTTGGACTGCCATCTTTATTCTGACCAGGCTTCGAGGGGATAGGATGTTGGCCCTTTTCTTTTCAGGATAAATTTCGATGTAGTCTTTATACATAATTCACCACACCTTGGTATGATATTTTTTGAATCTTGGGACGATATGCTTGCCGTAAAGGCGCTGCTTATCGGGTCTAAATATTTCGCTATAATCGTCGAGTAATATTGGTTTTTGAGGCTTGATGTTGATTTTGGAATTTTTGTAATTCATGGCATTAACCTCCTCTTTGTAAGCTCGATTATTACACTCTTGCCGCCAGCTAGCTATGAGAAGCGTCACGCGAACGATGTGAAACTTATCACTTAGGTTCTGATGGTATAATAATGTTTATGATTTTGCGCCGCTTAGTAGATAAAACGGTGCTTAGAATGTGGCTCGTGCTCGCTGTAATCAGCACAGTCTTATCTTTGATTGTCTATGGTGCCGTTCAGCAAACCTTGCGCACCAGCGCCAATGACCCACAAATTCAGCTGGCCGAGGATATTGGCAAATCTTTATCGGCTGGCAAAGAAGTAGATAATATATTGCCGACAAATTCGGTTGATATAAGCCACAGCCTGGGAACCTTTGTAATTCTTTATGACGATAACGGCCAAGTGGTGACCGGCAATGGACAATTAGGCAGTGAAGCGCCATCTTTACCTAGCGGAGTTTTGGCCTATACCAAGGAAAACCAAGAAGACGTTGTAACTTGGCAGCCAGAAAAAGACGTCAGAATCGCCGCCGTGGTTTATAGACACGAAGGACCAGTCCCCGGTTTTGTCTTGGCGGGGCGCAATTTACGTGAAGTTGAAAAACGCATCCGCTTCATAGGTTATGAGATAATTGCCGGCTGGGCAGTCGCCTTAATTTCTACTATGGGCGTGCTTTTAGTCACCACTCCCAAATCCAAAAAATAATCTCCCGAAAGGGAGAAGAGTAGCCCGAGCAAAAATCACATTTTTTGCCCGGCGCGATGAGAAAAACCGTAGGTTTGTCTTATAAGGCGTAGGCGCAGCCGTAGCCGCTAAAAATGGGAGCGGATGTGTTTCATAGTAAAACTCCAGCTAGCATCAACTTTTTTGTGAGGATTTAAGATATCATTCGGATCAAAGATGTCTTTGGTTTGCCGAAATAGCTTAACAATTTCGCGGCCATACATTTGTTCCAGCCAAGGCCCTCGTATCAATCCATCGTTATGTTCACCACTCAACGAACCCTTGTAATGGAGCACTAGACTATTAACTTCTTGCATGGCCGGTCGCAATTTATTACGCTCTTTGGCTTCCTCTATTTTCATAAGCGGGATAACGTGGAAATTGCCATCGCCCATGTGCCCGGCAACTGTGGCCAGAAGTTTATATTTATTGATAATCTTTCTAAGGCGCGGCAAAAAATCCACCAGATGCTCAGGCGGCACAACTAGATCATCGATAAAAGGTGCCGTGTGTTTGTCTTTAACCTTTTTTCTAAGCAAATTAAAGCTTTCGCGCCGCATAATGCGAAATTTCCAAGCTTTGGCGGCTGTTTCATCTTCTTCCAGAGCTTCGAGCTTATAGCTTTTTAAATCCTGATGCATGTCTTGAATCTTTTGCGAAACTTCCGCCTGGGTTTGGCCGGTAAATTCAATTAAAAGCACCATTTTAGGGATACCGCGCATCAAAATTAGAGCATCTGGTAAGAGTTGGAACGCCAATTTTATTAAACCCTTCCAGCCTAGGGTTTTTCTAAAGTATGGGAAGAATTTAATCGACAGGCCTAGCGTATAGTTATCAAAAGACTCAAAACTAGTTGGGTTATGAGACACAACTGCGTTTATAACTTCGCCCAGATTATCGATATTTTTCATAAAAGCAACCAGCACGCCAGAGAAAGGCTCCACAGGCACTAACTTAAAATCAATTTCAGTTACAAACCCCAGCGTACCTTGTGACCCAACAAATAGTTGGGTCAGATCAAAAATACCAGTTTCCCTGTCCCAAACATTCCACAGATTATATCCAGTGGAGTTTTTACTAACATTTGGCTTCGCGGCTTTTATTTGGTCATAATGCTTATCTATTAATTCGTGTAGTTCCCTGTAAACCTGCCCCTCAAAGTCTTTTTGCTTTTTCTTTTTAGCTAGCTCGTCAGCTTTGAGAGGTTTTATAACGTACTCTTGGCCGTCAGATAGAACTACCTTTAGTTGATTAATGAATTTTTCAGTTTTTCCATACCGCAGGCTCAATTCCCCGCCGGAATTATTGGCTACCATGCCACCAATTGTGCAAAGTTCCCTAGATGCCGGAAAGCTGGGCATTAGAGCTTTGTGTTTCAAAGTTTGCTTTTCAAAATCACGGTAGAACATTCCCGGCTGGGCCTTGGCATGACCCCCAGTTACAGAATCAAGCTTATTTAAATATTTGGCCATATCGATAATGACCGATTCGTTTATGGCTCCACCAGACATATCGGTACCGCCACTGCGAGCTGTCAATGACAGGTGGGGCAACTGCTTACGACAGTCATTGGCAGTCTGAACGATTATTTGAACATCTTTGGACGACTTAGGCGCGACAATCAGCGCCGGCATAAGCTCAAACAGCGAGGCATCGTGGCTGAAAGCATCACGTGCCATGACGCTATCGTCGATGTCGCCGCTAAAACCATTTTGTTTTAGTTTCTCACTAAACAATTCCATCTGTTTTAGCTTATCATATTGGTTATGGTAAACTACGTGCGAAATGGGCAGTTGATAGAAATATGGGCAAGCAAAGAATAGTTATAGTCGGTGGTGGTTTCGGTGGTGTTAAGGCAGCCCTTGAACTTTGCGAGAACCCACACTTTGAAGTCACACTTATAAGTAGTCATGACAATTTCCGTTATTATCCGACATTGTTTAGGACGGCTACCGGCGGAAGACGAATGATTTCAAGCATTCCCCTAAGTGAAATCTTCCAAGGCAAGAGGATAGAAATTATTCAAGAGCACGCCGATTACCTTGATCGCAAGAAGAGTTCGGTTAAAACAGAGTCGGGGCGGGTAATTCAATATGATTCACTCTTGTTGGCTATTGGTGTCAAAACCAACTACTTTAACATCAGCGGCTTGGAAGAATTTTCTTTTGGACTTAGGACAACTGCCGAAGCAGAGGAGTTAAAGCGCCATTTACACGACCAACTAGTTAAAGAGCGGCGCCCGGACTTGAATTATGTAGTGGTAGGCGGTGGTCCGACAGGGGTAGAGCTAGCCGGCGCTTTGCCTGCCTATCTCAGACGAATTTGTGAAAAACATGATCTAAAGCCAGGTAGTCTACATATCGATCTTATAGAAGCCGCACCTCGTTTATTACCTAGGATGCCAAAGGATATTTCGCGCCAAGTTGCCCGCCATTTAAGACGTTTGGGGATAAAATTATATCTAAAAACGGCCGTTGAAGCTCAAACTGCCGACGCATTGATGATCCATGGCAGGCCAATCCGCAGCCATACGGTGGTTTGGACGGCAGGTATTCTCAATAATCCCTTTTTTACGCGCAATGAGTTCCAGCTAGCCAAAAATGGAAAAGTCCGAATAGACCAATTTCTCCAAGCTGAGCCGAATATTTATGTGATTGGCGATAATGCCGACACGCCGTATTCGGGAATGGCCCAGACGGCTTTATACGACGCCAAGTATGTCGTACAAAATCTTATAAGATTGTCAGTCAACAAAAACCCGAGGCCTTACAACGCCAAAAGACCGGTTTATGTTACTCCGGTTGGATCAAATTGGGCAGCAGTTTTATGGGGCGGAGTGCGCATCTACGGACGCCTGGGATGGACTTTAAGACGCCTAGCCGACCTTGTTGCTTACCACGACTTCCAACCCTGGCAGATAGCTACCAGCCGTTGGATGGCCGAAGACGAGGAAGAAGACAACTGCAAGCACTGTGGCGATGACATGGCGAATTCTATATTCCAAAAAACTAAATAAGAACCTTTTTTATATTATCGCCTGGAGGCACGAGGCCAAATAATCTTGGCTATAACTTTTTGCGTATCGATTAAACCAAAATGGCGGCTATCCGTACTTGTCTCTGGGTGATCCCCGACTACAAAAATTCCTTCTTCCTCAAAACGTTCAATTCGTTTTATTTTTTCACGGTCATCGTGCACAAAGACCACAACATCTTCCGGCTTAAGATTACGGAACCAACGCAGTCCCCACACGACCGTGCCGGGTGGCAAAACTGGGACCATGCTGTGCCCATGAATTTGACGGACAATAAAAGGTGGTTTAATTTCCTTTGGTTTCTTGAAAGATTTTGGTAATTTCATCTATCATTCCCAGTAGTTTGTGTCCTTCGGCAGGATCGTTATGGCGCTTACATTCACTTGCCTGTTTAGTGGCCTTCCAAAACTTATCGTGTAGATCTGGATATTTTTCCAGATGTTCGGGTTTAAAATAATCACTCCAAAGCACCCATAAATGGTGCTTCACAAGCTCTGCCCGCTGATCTTTTATAAATAAAGCTCGCGTTTTATCTTCTTGGCTTAAATCTTTGTATTTGGTTTGAATTGCCATGACGCTCAGGGCTTCAACCCTGGCCTGAACCGGATCATACACTCCGCACGGCAAGTCACAGTGGGCGTAAACCGGTTTGATTTTAAACATAGTGCCCTCCTTAAAAAATCAATTATAACCTATATTCTTGTGGTTTTCTGTTTTCTTTTACTTTCTCGCCACTTATTTATTTCCACGTGGTTTCCGTTCAATAACACTTTTGGGACTTTTAACCCTCGAAAATCCTCCGGGCGAGTGTATTGGGGGAACTCAATGGTCTTGTCATCACTCTGGAAAGACTCAATTTCTGCGCTGGCTTCACCACCCAGTACGCCCGGCAACAAACGGACGACACTATCGATAATCACCATTGCCGGCAGTTCGCCGCCGGTTAGTATATAGTTGCCAATACAAAACTGTTTATCTACCCATCTGGTAACCCGTTCGTCATAGCCTTCATATCTGGGGCAGATAACAATCAAGCCCTTACTACTCTTAGCAATTTTTTTGGCATCAGACTGTTTATAGATCTTACCCCTGGGGGTTGGCAGAAGAACTACCGCATCAGGGTCATTCTTTTTGGCTAATTCGATTGCTGCAACTAGAGGTTCAGGTTTTAATAGCATGCCATCGCCACCACCGTAAGGGGTGTCGTCAACGGTTTTTCTTTTGCCCAAACCAAATTCACGCAAATTTATATATTCTACCTTAACAATACCCTTGTCCTGGGCTTTCCAAAGCATGCTGGAATTTAATACTCCATCAAACATTTCTGGGAACAATGTAATAATTTGCACTTTCATTGGTTTTATTGTACCATAAGCTTATGGAATACGAGAATGGGCGTTTAAATTTTACACCTTCTGAAGCCCTTGATATTGCTTCAGGAGAAGAAGGTGAAGATAATTATTTAGCCCAACGATTGGAACCGGTCTTGCAGGCAAGTTTTCTTATTAGTGGCGCCACCGAAGATGAATTTTTCTACGGCGAGCTAAGCCATACCTATCCTATGTGGGTAAAGCTCGAGGAAGGTCTAGCTAGACGTATGTCTTCAGCCTTGGCTGAGGGGCAAAGAATCCGCTCTATGAGGTCTACGCACCCATCAAGCGGCACTCAAGAAGATTAAAACAAAAACACCCTGTGTTATCAGGGTGATTTTGTCACATAAAGCTCCCCGCCTAGGCGGGCTCGCATTGAGCTTTTTATTTTTCGAGCTCTTGCATTATACGTCTAAATCGTCTAGGTCTTCAAGTTCCCGGCGGGTTTTACTTACAACGTCGCTGTGGTCAGTTTCTTCCTCTTGAGTTTCCGGTTCGTTAGCTGTTTCGTCGCTGTCTTCATCACTATCGTCGGTATCGTCAGCG
>DATIIF010000061.1:0-7674 GCA_035479935.1 Patescibacteria group bacterium | reverse complement strand
AGCTTATCAGCATTGTCTGCGCAACGACGAAAATCTGCGCGATATTTTAGCAAGTTTTCATATAAGTTGTGACAAAGTTAATGCCTCGGGCGTCAGCAGCCTAAAGTCAACCGACTATAATAAGCAACTTTACTCTGTGGGCAGACAATCCTACGCTGGCAGATTGCCTCACAAAGAAGCAGTTGAAGTCCCCTATTCAATCGCCGGTCTTGGCACTATCTATTTCCGACCTCTGTGGGGCTGGGATACCGGCGCCTACTCTACTTATAAAGTCCTAGCCGGTCATAATGACTACAATGTTCCCTTCTTCATGTTATTTAATTGCGGCAACTTGGTCATAATTGGTAAACCACCTACGCCGACAGTTACAACAACAGCGCCTAAGCCAAACCCACAAATTGTCAACAAGACTACTATTCCGGGCAGACCGGCTGCCGGCAGTGAGGTTAAGCCAGGTGACTTAATTGGCTACCGCATATATTTTAGGAATGCCGGCAACGCCGCGGCAACCAATGTTTTCATAGAAGATTCTACTCCTAGACAAACCAGCTTTGTTTCCCAAGGCAGCGGTGCGGCTGATCGTTATTCATATATAGACAGTGTTTATCCAGGCCATTCTCAAGAGCCTCATGTCTATTGGGTTTATAACAATTTTCCCGCCGGGGCGATTGGTTACTATGTAGATTTTACCGTCAGGGTTAACAGCGGTGTCAGTAACGGTGAGCAAATTTGTAATACTGCTTTCATAAGGTCAAATCAAACGCCTCAAACTCCCTCTAACAAAATTTGTCACACAGTAAAAATAACTAATCCCACGCAAACAATTACCCCGCCCAGCACAATTCCACCGCCGACAATAATAGTTCCTCCCACGCCTACAAAACCATGTGCTGAAGCCGCTAATGAAACTGACGCTATAGCTTGCTTAATACTCTCTAAAAATGCCCGAAATGTTAGCGCGGAGATTGCAAACGCCAATAATACAACCGCCAAAGCTGGCGATATCATACTGTATACGCTTTCTGTCTATAACTCCGGCAAAATTGACGTCAAAGATTATGTAATCCAGGAAAATATTGGCGATGTTTTAGAATACGCTGATAAAAAAGATCTGCATGGGGCAACTATAGATAGCCACAATAATGTCGTCTGGCCAAAGACCGACATTAAGGCCGGACAAACGGTTCAAAAGACTCTGACGGTAACAGTCAAGAATCCTATCCCAACGACTAACACCCCTTCCTCTAATCCTGGCTCATATGACTGCGTAATGACTAACGTTTACAAAGACACCATTAATATAAAAGTCCCTTGTTCAATTATTAAAACTGTTGAGAAAACTACCACAACTACCTTGCCCAATACTGGGCCTGGTGAAAGTCTGGCGGCTGGATTCGGTATAACGGCCGTAGTGGGATATTTCTTCGCCCGTAGCCGCTTAATGGCTGAAGAGCTAGAGATAGTTAAAGAAGAATATGGCACGAGTGGGAGCTATTAAATGAGTGAAAAATTACATCATAACGAACATGTAGAAGTCCACCATGACCTTTCTGGTGAGACTAAAAAGAACTTAGAAAGATTGCACGAGAAGGCCGAAAACGCCCACGAGATCAGTCATGAGCAAGTTGAAGAGCTACGCAAAAGCGTCGAACACCATGCCAAGCCCAGCCATGAAGTTGGCCATGAAGAGCAGGAACAAATACAGCCCTCAGGCTATGCCCAAAAAGAGCTTAAGCTAAATGCCTACAATCGCACAATAAAGCACGTCAGAAGCCAGCTAAACGCGCCTGAGCGGGTTCTTAGCCGGCTTGTCCACCAGCCATTAGTTGAAAAAATCAGCGACGTCAGTGCTGTAACCATTGCCCGACCCTCCGGCCTACTAGCCGGTGGCTTTTTCTCTGCAATTGGCAGCCTTGTTGTCTTATACATGGCCAAACGAAACGGTTTTACCTATAACCGCCTGGTATTTGTCATATTATTCGGCGGTGGTTTTATCGTAGGACTTTTGGTGGAGCTTATGGTGAAGCTACTAACTAAAAAATCCCGTTTGCGCAACCCCAGCTAAGCTACTGCTGATCTTTATTAACTAAGTTACCTTCTTTATCAATGACGATGGTATCCTCGCCTGGTTTATGCGGCCGGCTGATTTTCAACTCGCCGGCAGGGCTATCACCAGCTTGTGGAGCACCAGGCTTTTTGTTAGCCACGGTCGTCGCAGGTTGAATTATATTTTCCTTGGGCTTGTTATCGGCAGCAATTGGCGGTTTGTTTTGGAATGGAGACACGGGCGCACTTGGCGGTTGCGGATTTGGGTTTTGCGCAGGAGTTGGCGCTGATGATAGGCCGGCCTGTCTTTTACTTAGCCACTCGTCAAGGAATGATGAACCGCCGGTTGGTTTTGGCGCTGACATAGGCCTGGGACTAGGTGTTCCCGGTGCGGCTGCGCCAAATGGGCTTGGGCCAAACTTTTGGTTATCTTCTTTAGTTGCCAGGCGTTCAAAAATCTCAGACTCAACCTTAGCCCGCGGGCGCCCATACTTGGCAGCCGACAGTTGTTTTAAGGCCGCGGCGAGCTGCATATTAGGATTACCCAAAGCCGGCATCGTTGACATACTGAAGGGCTGAGTTGGCACACCGCCAATTAGCGTCCTGACGATTGTGTTAAAGTTTGGCACGCGTAATAAATCATCGCCGTCAAACAGCGGCTGGAAATAACGAGACAGGACTTCAACATCGTTTTGGCCTACCCTGAAGGCCACGATGGTGCCCATATTTCCAAACACCGCGTCGCGAATTTCCTCTGTTAACTGTGTAGTGAACTGGTTGGCCACAATCAGATTCAAATGATACTTGCGGGCCTCTGACATAATTGTTGCAAATGAGTCAGTGGAGAAATTCTGGAACTCATCAACGTAAAGCGAGAAATCTACGCGCTTGTCTTCATCAATATTGGCACGGCTCATAGCAGCCGCCTGGAACTTCATAACAAAGATCATGCCCAGCAATTTGGAGTTTAATTCACCAGTGCGGCCTTTACTGAGATTGACGATCAAGATTTTTTTATTGTCCATAATCTCACGCAGATCAAAGGCACTCTTCGTTTGGCCGATGATATTACGCATCATCTCGTTACTTAAAAAAGCGCCAAATTTGCTGACAAACCAGCCGAGAACTTCACTTTTATGGTAGTCGCTAGTTTGGGCCATCTCTTTATTCCAGAAATCAAGCACCGTCTGGTCTTTAACATACTGAAGCTTCTGACGAGCATATTTGTTGTCGGTAAAGACCTTAGGGATGTCAATAAAGGTCGAGCCTTCTGGGTCACTCATGAGCGTTAAAGCGGCATTTCTAAACCAGTGTTCATAGCGTGGACCAATAATCCCTTGATGTTGAGGATCGTATAGTTTGTAGAGCATATTGATAGCTTCCTGAATTAGGAAATCTTTTTGTTCAGGAGTGTTAAATTCAAACAAATTAAGCCCCATCGGATATTCCATGTCCGCTGGCGAAAAGTAGACCACATCTTCCGTACGCTCACGGGGCACCATGGATAACAAACGCTCAGCTACGTCACCATGCGGGTCAACAAAGGCAAACCCCTCCCCGTGTAACATGTCCTGGATAGCAAGGTTTTCGAGGAAAGTTGATTTACCTGTGCCCGTTTGTCCAACGGCATACATATGACGGCGGCGATCTTCTAGACTGACACGTATTGGTTTTTTAATGCCCCGGAATAAGTTATAGCCAAGCAACAACCCTTCGTCGGGGATGTTGCGTGGACCGTCAACTTGTTTGGATGTCTGACGTTCCAGTTGAGAAGTCGGTATATTGCTTTGATCCGGGAAATGAAATAACGTAGCAAGTTCTACCGAATTTAAGATATTTTGTTTATTTTCCTGTGGGAAAAACCGCAAAATATAAGCTGTTACAAACCTTTCGATGTCTTTGGCAGGAGTAAATTTAAATCCATTCTTACCCTGCGCATCAAACAACGCAAAGCTGGCAACTACATTGTTTAAAATTGCCTGGGCACGCTGGGCAATGTTGGAAGATACCACTATACGAATTAGCACCTCATAGCCAGGGTTCCGAGTTTTATCGTCAATCGAATCGAACACCGCCTGATCCAGACTGGACAGATCCTTATCACCGGACTTTTCGCCCTTGCCTTCGGGCGGCTTGGTCAGTGCCCCAAAGAGTTGGCGCGCGCCGGAGAGGGCTTGTCCTGGGCCAAGTTTTAGCTCCTTTTCGCCTTTACGCCTCTGGCTAGCTACGGCTGAAGCCGCCTTGCGCCATTCAGGATTGGCAGGCCTAAGCAAAAATTGAATACCAACTCCATCCTCTTTTTCCAAGGTTGAAAGTGCATTCAAAAGTGACTGCATGCTGTCGCGTTTTAGGTCTTGATAGGTAGCAATCGGGTAAGCGTAGTGTTTTTTCAGGGTCATTTCACCACCAATTGTGCCGCTGATTTTGCCAACTGGACTAAAGACGTTATGTTCAGCTACTTCTTCGAGTCTTGCAGATGGATAAGCGCTAACCACGGCTTGCTTTACTAAATCAACTAAGGCTACTGGCACAGCTGCATAAAAATGCACGAATCCTTCTGTCCCAACAATCTCAAGCGTAAAGTGACGCTGGCCATAAAAGCGGTTTTTCAGACCTTTCTGCCAGGTACCAGCTATGATGTTATAAAGAATTTGGGCTTTAGAAATATTCTCATCTATAACGTCACGGAGATCACGTCCCCCAACCTCAGTATCTTCGCTGGGCGGGGGTAAATGAATGAAAAGCGGCACCATTTTAAGGCCTCGCTCAAAGTTTTTTTGCTCTCTAAAAACTTTGCGAACTTGCAGGAAAATAATGGGCGAAGCCAGTATGGCTATGCCCAGCAGTATCGCTAAAAAGGTTAGTATTGTTCCCATAACTTTAAGCTAGTGCTTTAGCTTCAGATCTTTATTGTAGCGTTTCTTTACGTAATCAGCTTTGACTTTACTTAGCTCATTATTCTGTACGAATGGATCGTGTTTAGTTTGTTCAACTATGGCTTTAGCTTTTGTTATCCATTCTTTTTCAATTAAGTCAGTGTCGTCTGCAATCAATGCTGACGAGGACGTAGAAACGTTAGTCAGAGGTGTTGATTGTGGCTGTGAAGGAACAACTGACGCCGGGGGAATTACTGTTTGTTGTGGTGGCAATAGCGGACTTTGAGTGGGCGTTCCCTTCTCAGCCGCTATCTCATAAGCGTGTTCACCGCCCGTGCTTTGCTCCGTCGGAACCTCACTAGAAGAAGCAGTCTTCAGTTCAGGGAGTTCTGCTGGCGCTTCAAAATCATTTACCTTATTCACGCTGACAATTATAGCAAAATTAGTCAGTCCTGGCTCTCTTGTACTGACTTATGTGGTCAATATATCGGTCTTTAGAAGATAGAACAGTATTCCCACAGCTAGCACTAAAGAGATTATGACGTCTTTTGACGACAACTGGTGAAGCGATTGAAAAATAATAAGCAAGACCGGTATAAAGGCCAGCGTAAAAGCAATGGCTAGTGATTTTTGATTTACTAAGGTGTTAGATTTAGATTTGGCTTGAAAAATAAAAAGTGTACTCAGAAAGATTGTTAGAAAAATTATAATAAAAGGTAGCATTAGAAACGGCAGAGGCAATCTGTTGGGATCTGTTGACAAGAGCACTAGACCCAGACTGAGTACCAAGCCCGATATTATTAGTTTTCTACTTATTTTCATGATTTTAATCTCTATATATTAAAGCAGCACTCCCTTTCCCGGGAAGTGCTTTATTTAATCTGGAGCCTGGACGGTAAATCCGCTCATTAGTTATTAATTATTAGCGCTTACCGTCCTTGGCTTTGACTGACCGCTCTTGTTCGGCTTTTGCCAAATTCGAGCGATAGCAGCAAAATTTGTTGCCAAATTTGCCGTTAAATTTAGCCCCGCACACAGCCGGGACTCATGTTCAGACAGACTTTTTGGAGTGTTTTTAGTCTGTCAGAATTGTAAGTTTTTGTTTTTAACTTACTGGTTACACACTACTACAAAATCAGATTTTAGTCAATATCGTATATTGTGTTATCTACAATAGTCATCTATTAATTGTCGATTTATAGATGAATTATTTGTTGGAAAGACGTTGTTAATAAAATTACGTAATTTTTTAAATTTACAATCTTGTAAATTTCACCACTACCTCTTTAAAACATATTGCCCTATCTGGCAATGGTCCTTGTGATCATAGGCTTTTTGAAAAATATTTGCGCTGAAAAATTAATGGTTCATAGCAAAATTTGTGTCAATTGCGAGCCAAATTGATGCTATTTTCTTTGAATAACTATACGTTTCATAGTGCCTATGAAGCGCTATTGATTGTCTGAGCTTAAGAACACAGTTAATGATCGGCCGGCCATGATTGATAAATATAAGGGTTGCTAGGTACATTTATTGTTAGTAGCGGCTTAAAATAACGCCCAGAAGCCTGTTTTTGTTTGTTAGCAATATTTTGGATCAAATAATGCAGCCATGGGCCAATTGAGGCTTTAATGTTTGGTCAATTGGTCTAAAAATTAAATTTAGTTCACGATTAATTAAATTTGTGGCTTTTATTTTTCACATCAACACGCTTTTTGCTGATTTTGAGGCAGCTTTTTAACTCTTCAATGCGAATATTGATAGTAAGTTATGCACAGGCATTTAAAAAATAAGCTTGAGTTCTATTGACAGCGAAAAAGCTGCTATATAAGATAGGTTTAGCACTTGAATAAAAAAAGTGCTCAAAAACAAAAACGAATCTGTAACAACGGCTTCTCGCAAGCCGTTGTTCCATGAAAAACAAAACCAAAAGTTCGGCTAAAAGCTTTAATAAAAATCTCAAAACATTATAAAGAGTCCGCATCAGCTAGTGCGGATTCTTTAATTTAAGCTCATGGTTATAGCGTTTTTTTGACATACAATATCGCCCATGAGCTCAATAGTTCGTAGTGTCGGTGATATTGGTGCAAGTGGCCTGATTGTGGACATCGAGTGCCACTTATCAAAAGGATTGCCAGCTATGATAATCGTTGGCTCTGCAAATAAATCAATAGATGAAGCCAAGGAACGTGTAAGGAGTAGCTTTGCTTCTGCAGACCTTAATTTCCCTAAAAAACGTATCACAATTAATTTAGCCCCAGCCGACTTGCCTAAAGAAGGGACTGGTTATGATCTAGCAATTGCCGCGGCTATTTTACTTGCCAGCCAGCAAGTAAAAGCTGAGTTATTAGATGAGACAGTCGTCATTGGTGAGCTTGGCTTAGATGGGAAAGTTCGTCCTGTAAGAGGAATTATAGGAAAGATTCTGAGTGCCAGGTCCAAAGGTTTTAAGACTTTTTTCATTCCACAAGCTAATCTTAAGCAAGCCATACTTGTACCGGGCGTAAAGCTTATTCCTATAAAAACTGTCCGTGAGTTTTACCTGGTATTAACTGCTACTTTGCCGATTAAAAAGCTTAGCACTTCTGAGCAGACCAAATTTATGCCTCTTGAAAAAGAAACTTATAAGGTTGATCTGAGTGATATTATTGGCCAGGAGCGCGCAAAAAGAGGTCTGGAAATATCCGCTGCTGGTGGTCATAACCTATTCTTAAATGGGCCGCCTGGTACTGGCAAAACCATGTTAGCCAAA
>DATIIF010000060.1:0-4630 GCA_035479935.1 Patescibacteria group bacterium | reverse complement strand
AGCCGGTATTATGCATCCATAGGTGATAAGTCATTTAGCTTAGATAATCTGCCCGCGGTTGCCAAAGACCAAAAACTGGAGGTGTATGGTACAAGCGTTGCAAATGCCAAGGTAACGGTTACGAGTGAAAACAACACCCTTGCCAGTGTGACTGCCCAGTCAAATGGCGATTGGGAAGCTACCTTGGATCTTAGTAAATTAGCCATCGGTAGCCACGACGCCAAAATTGACCTAAGCGCCAACGGCCAGACAAATTCTAAGACATTCAAGCTTGTGTTGGCTGACGAGACAACGGCCGTCCAGTCCCAACAAGCCATGCGGACTATCACACCACCTCAACACAGCAAGCCGGTGTCTAAGATCCCTCTGATCGTGGTAAGTTCAGTCGTAGGCTTGGTTTTAGCTGCTGGAGTAACTGGCCTGTACCTCTTGAGGGATAAAAAGCCAAAATTACCTATAACAACCCCACTTGCACCTGTCGCACCAGCCGCTCCGCCGCCGCCCCAACAGCCACAGCTTCAGCCACACACACTCATAACACCCGATGCCCCAACTCCGCCTGAAACACCACCCCAAACAAGCTAACAGATAGTAAATTTCGCTTTTATTAAACAAAAATTATATAATAGCTTCTTATGACTGCTGGAGGCGATGAAGCATCGTTTGAAAAATTTCCACCTGCTCTTGCAGACGTGCAATTGGGCACTTTTTTAGATCAGGCTTTTAATACCGATGATGCCATGTTGGCTCAGGACCTATTATTTAGTTCCCATATTGCAGCCAACTTACGAGAAATGGGCGCCCACGCTTTAGTGGTCGGTGGTTTTGTCCGTGATCTTCTACTTGAGCAAACCACTGGTATTGTCCAACCGCCTAAAGACATCGATATTGAAGTGTTTGGGCTCGGGTTTGAATCACTTATGAAGTTTTTAGAAACCCATGGTGAGGTCAATCAGGTAGGCGCCAGCTTTAGTGTAGCTAAGGTTACTAATCCCGTTACTGGTAGTAAAATTGACTTTTCTATTCCAAGAAAAGAAGCGACAACAGGGGAAGGGCATCGGGACTTTGATGTCATAGAACAACCACATGCTACTTTGTACGAAGCATGCCGGAGGCGTGATTTGACCATTAACGCATTTGCACTTGACCCTCTTACTGGTCAACTACTGGACGAGGTCGGTGGACTCGATGACTTAGCTCATGGGTTACTACGCGCCACAGACCTAAGTCGTTTTGCCGAAGACCCACTGCGTGTTTTAAGGGTAATGCAGTTTACTGGCCGTTTTAACTTTCGTGTTGATCCCGCCACTGCCGAACTCTGTAAACAGCTCGACTTATCCCGCGTGCCTGGTGACCGAATTGGCGAAGAGTGGATGAAATTATTACTGAAGGCTGAACAGCCGAGTATTGGCATGGAGACAGCTAGACAGCTTGGAGTGCTCCAACAATTACACCCCGAATTATCCGTGCTAGACAATATCCCACAAGATCCAGAGTGGCATCCCGAAGGTAACGTGTGGAACCACACTAAGCTTACCGTTGATACTGCAGCCCGCATTGTCCGTGAAGAAGGTTTGGTAGGCGATGATGCCCTGGTGGTATTGTTCGGCGCCCTTTGTCATGACCTAGGTAAAGCTACAACCACGCAACGAACGGAAAAACACGGTGTTATGCGCATTACGGCAAACGGCCATGCCGCCGCTGGCGTTGAACCATCAAAACGCTTTTTGCGACAGTTACGGATGAAAACGGCCGTTTCAGACAAGATCTTGCCAATCGTACATGAGCATTTATTTTGTCTGGACTTGCCTAATCCTACTGACAAACAATTAAAACGCCTAGGTCAACGGTTACAGCCGGCCAATTTCCGCCTGTGGGATTTAGTGTGCCGCAGCGATGTGAACGGCCGGGGTTTAGCTTTTGTGCCCCGAACAGAGTCATATGCTGTCTATGAGAGATCTCTACAGCTCGACGTAGCAGAGAAACCGCCAGTACCAATTGTTGGAGGCCGCCATCTGATTGAGCATCTAAATCTAGAGCCAGGCACCCACTTTAAACCAATACTTGATTTGCTGTACGACGCCCAACTGGGAGGTGAAATTACGTCGGTCGAGGAAGGCATTGTCTTTTACCATACGCACCAAGATGAGATTGAAGAGGCGTTAGCAGCATTTGACGCCGAGCAAGCAAAGCAGACAGGAAGGCCATCCTAATATGACTGATGCGCAGGCTTCTCAAAGCTATGAAACCTTGGGCCTGCCCGTTTTGCCGGCATTTGAGGCTGCTGAAAACACGGGTACTGAGTTGTACGTTGATAGGACAATTGACCTTCTCCATAGCCCTGGGTTTGAAGCACGCTTTGTGACCCTGCATACTGCCGCTGAAGTTGCTGAGCTCCAGGCCGCCAGAGATCGTTTAGATACCGATGCTAACCAGCAGGCACGTGCAGCCGTCAGGCTTATTGCCTCCCAAGAACTTGGACTAGATATTGCAACCGCTCAAAGGCTTGGTGGGGTTTGGCATGAAACAGTCATGAACGTAAGCCGGCGTCCGGTTGATGACACCACCAGTCTCAGTCTCAAGAAATACTTATTTGAACAGTACCGTGATTTAGCGGCATTATCAGATGTTTTTCACCAAAGAGTAGCTGCAGCTGAGGCGGAGGTTGAACTGGTCGCCAGGACAAAACTAGGCGAGCTTTCTGATATCAAAGCTGAGCTGAGCGAAAGACGTAACGACCCGTCACTCCTCCAAGCTGCAGCTTTGTGGGCAAATTCCCCGGATAGCCAAGACGGCAGGGCTGAAGACGGGCAGGGCTACAATGCCGGTCTTATCCACTTTTTTGAGTATCGTAGCGCCGCCGCTAAAAGGAGGCGCTTTCGGGTGATGGATGAACCAGTGACAGTCGACGGTTTTATTACCCTATCACACCGTTTGTATAGAGAATTAGTTGACCCAGTGTTGCCAGAGCCTAATCGCCGTGCCGTCCTGGAAGACAGTGACGGTAATCGCCGTCTGTATGTGCTCTGTCCTAATGGTGAATTTATTGTTGCCTTCCAAAGCTGTGGGGAACCGCTTCCCCGTATGACCTCAATGATTAACCAGGTGACTGACGCTTACTTCGATAAGGTAGTGGCCGAATGCTTACGGGGTGATGACAGGGGCAGGCTCAACAAACTTGGTCCTGTAGTCAGCAAGATTATATAGCCCAAAAAGAAACCCCCAACTTGGTTGGGGGCACTGTTTGACATTGTTTGTTATGCCGGTGGGCCACGGTCATCCACTTGTTTTGGTGGTTGATCATCGCTTGCTTGGTCATCTCTGCTGCTTGTGCGCTTCATAAACCCTCTTCCCTCTTTGCTTAATGATTTGCTTGAAGCTATAACTAGTGTACGAGTTTTAGACTGAGATTGTCAAAATCATATGTACGATTATTTATTAACAGATTAGAAAATTATCATTAATTGTCAAAATAGAATTGACATTATTGTTTCAGTTGCGTACGCTCAATATATGAACCCTGAGTTACTCCAAGCTATCGGCTTAACCAAGAGCCAGGCCCTTACTTACCTAAAGCTTATAGAAAAGGGTGAACTCTCACCTCCTGAAGTTGCCGAACTAACTGGTGAATCACGTTCTAATAGCTACATGATTTTGCAGCGTCTAGAGCAGCTTGGTTTGGTGGAAAAGTTAGAAAAGTCCAAAAAATTGGTATACCAACCTCAGAATCCCCTGGCGCTTGAACAACTAGCCGAGCAAAAAAAACAGGATTCTATGAGGATTGAAAATCAAATAAAACATTCAATGCCCCATATGCTGAGCTACTTTTACTCTTTTACAGAGAAACCCGGCATTCGTCTCTTGCAAGGCGTAGATGGGTTAAAGGAAATTTATACAGATACGCTGCGGACTAAACAGGATATTTACTTCCTACGTACACCGGCTGAAGTTATAACCCTTGGTGCTGATTACTTTGAACGCTACAAAAAAAGGCGGGCAGCTTTAGGCATTAAAACGCACGCCTTTACGCAAGAATCCCCTTCCGCTCGCCGATATGCAGTTGATGATAAGATAAACAAAATGGTCAGAACCTGGCTAAAGCCAGAAGCGTATGATGCCCCAGTAGAAATTAATGTCTATGGTGATAAAGTCGCTTTTTTAGCCTATGGTGAAGACGTTATGGGCGTCATCATCCAAAACCCACCAATAGCTGAAGCCATGCGCCAACTACTTAACCTTATTTCTTGAGAAATTCAGCCACTAAGTTGTGTTGGAATTGTCTGCGATATAGTTAACTACTTCTGGTTTAACACTTTCGTAGAATGCCTTGTCCTTAGGATGGGTCAATAGTTCAGTAACCTTATCAGCATTTACCCAAATTGCTTCGGGATTTTCGGGGTCCTCTGGTTGCAAATCTAGTTCAGGCGTCGTACATAAGTAAAAGGTTATAGTCTTGTATTCGCTTTTGTCTTCACCACCATCCTTTGCAATGGCGTAGCGTTCGTAGGTTCCCAACTTTTTTATGAAGTTAACTTTAGTAATCCCGGACTCTTCCTTGAATTCCCGTAATGCCGTCGTTTTATCGTCCTCTCCGTCTTCAACAGTACCCTTAATTAAGGACCACGAGGTA
>DATIIF010000059.1:0-12424 GCA_035479935.1 Patescibacteria group bacterium | reverse complement strand
AGTCTTGATGACAAAGCTAGTATTTTGCGCGCCGTAGAGCTAAAGGCGCTGTACGCCGAGATCCCAACACTAAAGCCCGAAAATAGGGCTAGTTTTGGCAAGGAAATAAATGAACTCAGGTCTGAATTAGAAAAACTAATTGCCGAACATAAAGACGGGGCCGAGAAACTGCCATCCATTGACGTTACCGCGCCATTCGCCAGCAACACGCCGGCTGATAAAAAACCTAAACTTCTAACCAGTGATAATGGCAGTAAACATCCTCTGATGAGCGAGCTTGAATTTGTGCTAGATATATTCGCGCGCATGGGCTTCACAGCTGTTGAATCTCGCCAACTGGACGATGATTACCATATGTTTACAACCTTAAATTTCCCAGAAGGCCATCCGGCCCGCGATGATTACGACACCTTTATTACTACTGACGGCCTAATTGCGCCGGCGCACACCAGCACTATGCAAAATCGTGTATTAAAGGCCAATGCCAAGAGCTTGAAAGACGGCAAGCCAATTGCTGTTGTCATCCCGGGCCGAGTTTTTCGTAATGAAGACCTGGACGCTAGGCATGAACATACCTTTTACCAATTGGAAGGTATTTACGTTGATAAGGGCGTGCATGCCGGCAATTTAATTGCTACGCTTAAGACTTTTTTGCAGGAATATTATGATAAAGAGCTAGAGGTCAAAACTCAGCCGTTTTATTTCCCATTTACAGAACCTAGTTTTGAATTTGCCCTAAGCTGTCCTTTCTGTGACAAACAAGGTTGCAACATATGCTCTTATTCCGGCTGGATAGAACTATTAGGCTGCGGCATGATTCACCCTAATGTTTTAAAAATGGCCGGCATAAATCCCGATGTTTACACTGGCTTTGCCTGGGGCGGTGGTATTGAGCGTTTAGTAATGATGAAATACGACATTGAAGATATCCGCCACTTCGAAAGTGGCAAACTCGAATTTTTGAGGCAATTTCGATGAAAATTAGCGTGAATTGGGTCAAGCAATACACTGACGTCAAGCTGCCAATTGATAAATTGGTAGAGAAAATTGGCGCGCAGCTTGGGGCAGTAGAAGAGGTTATTGACCTTGGCTTGAAGTACGAAGGCATAGTGGTGGCCAAAGTTGTAGAGTGTGAAAAACATCCTAACGCCGATAAACTACACGTTTGCAAAATTGATGACGGAAAAGTTGTGAAAAGCGTAGAACGCGACAAAAATGGCTATGTTCAAGTGGTTTGTGGCGCGCCTAATGTGCGAAAAGGTTTGATGGTAGCTTGGCTGCCCCCTGGTGTCATTGTTCCCAGTAGTATCGGCAAGGAACCCTTTGCGCTGGAAGTACGAGATTTGCGCGGTTCAAAGAGTAACGGCATGCTAGCTAGCGCGAGCGAATTGGCCATGGGCGAAGACCATAGCGGAATTTTAGAAATAGATGAAAAAGTTCAACCAGGCCAAGATTTCGCGGAAGCTTATGGGCTGAATGATTACATTATTGACGTAGAAAACAAGATGTTTACGCATCGCCCAGATTGTTTCGGCATTTTAGGGCTGGCCCGCGAAATTGCCGGCATCCAAGATCTAAAATTCAAATCCCCAGATATTTACTTAAAACGCTCGGTTTCAAAAACCAAAAGTCAGGGCCTGAAAGCCTCAGTTAAAAACAAGAAACTCGTGCCTCGTTTCATGGGCCAAATATTTGAAAATATCGAAATAAAACCGTCGCCCATTTGGTTGCAAACAAACTTAAGTCGCGTTGGCATTCGCCCGATTAATAACGTCGTAGACATCACAAATTATTTTATGTATCTCACTGGCCAGCCTATGCATGCCTACGACGCAGACAAGTTAAATTCATTGAGCCTAGAAGCCAGAAGCTCAAAAAAAGGTGAAAAACTTAAATTGCTAAATGGTAAGGAAATTAAGTTTGAAGACGACTCAACCATATTGATTACGTCTAAAGATAAACCCGTTGGTATCGGTGGCGTAATGGGCGGTTCTGAAACGGAAGTTGATGAGAAAACCAAAAAGATTGTGCTCGAATGCGCCAATTTTGATATGTATTCCGTTCGTCGCACAAGCATGAAATACGGCCTATTTACAGATGCCGTGACTAGGTTCAACAAAGGCCAATCGCCTCTGCAATGTGAGGCTGTTCTGGCCTGGGCCGCGAGAGAGTTAGTAAAAATAACGGGTGCCAAGCCTGGACAGATTGTGGACGTCAAAGGCGACATCAAGCCCCCCAAAAAAGTAAGAGTTTCGGCAAAATTTATTAATGATCGGCTTGGATTGTCACTCAATCCAGGTGAGATGGAAGAACTCCTAACTAATGTGGAGTTTAGGGTTGAGCGGCCGGACAACCGGGACGAACTACAGGTAACGCCACCGTTTTGGCGCACCGATATAGATATATCTGAAGACGTTGTTGAAGAAATCGGCCGGCTATATGGCTATGACCATTTGCCACTGGATTTGCCTAAACGCAACTTAATACCTGCTAAACGTGATGAACTTTTAATGCTCAAGAACCAAATCCGTGACATATTAGCTGACGCTGGTGCCAACGAAATATTGACTTACAGTTTTGTGCATGGCAATTTGCTAGCAAATGCCAGCCAAGACCCGGAACACGCCTTTAAGTTATCTAACGCTCTAAGCCCAGATCTGCAGTATTATCGTCTGAGTCTAACCCCAAATCTACTTGAAAAAGTTTACCCCAACCTAAAGGCAGGCTACGACGAATTTGCTGTTTTTGAGATAGGCAAAACGCATATTAAAGGGCTAAAAGATGAAATAGAGCCGGCAGTGCCAAAAGAAGAAGAGCGGTTGGCTTTTGTCTATGCGGCAGAGAGTAAGTACTGGCAACAAAAACAAGACGGGCCCGCGTACTACTTGGCGCAAAAGTATGCCCTGGAGTTACTCGGAGCCTTGAATATAGATGTCACACTTACGTCCGGCGATCAGCATACTCCGAAATCAAACGAAGCGTTGTCTTGCTGGGCACCGTTTGAACTAAAACGTAGTGCCTATATTCAGACAGCAGGCGGCGAACCGCTAGGAGTGGTAGGCGAGTATAAAGCCAAAGTTCGTTCTTCCCTAAAGCTACCCGTTTCGTCTGCCGGTTTTGAACTTAATATTACCCAGATTCTGAAATTTATGAACCCACCGCTATATCAGCCGATTTCGCGCTATCCTTGGGTTGAGCAGGACATTTCGCTAAAAGCACCATCCAAAATCAGCTACGGCGAAGTCTATGGTTTCATAAGTCAAAATCTTAGCACCCCACAATCATCTCAATTTAGCCTGACGCCGGTTGATATATATCAGCCAAAAGGCGAAACCGCTCATAAACACATTACCCTTCGGCTCAAAATTGCTTCTCATGAGAAAACCCTGAAGGCCGAAGAAGTAAACAAAATACTTGATGACGCTGCGGTCATGGCCAAAGAAAAGATTGGCGTAGAAAGACTGTAATGAAAACTCTGACACGACTCATAAGTATTCTTAGCCTCACATTAGTTTTCCTGCTCGGCTTTCCTAAAATTGCTCACGCTGATGTCAATAATTTTGTAATTAAAAATTTTCGTGCCGATTACTATCTCACAAGAGACGATAAACAAGGAAAAATAAAAGTCGTTGAACACATCGACCTAGTTTTCAGTGACTTTAACCACGGGATTTATCGGGCCATACCAACCAGTTACAAAGGACACTCCGTAAATCTGAAGATAAATGATATTGCTTCAGATACCGGTGCGCCTGTGATGTATTCGAGTAGCAGTAGTAACGGCAATCTTGTATTAAAAATTGGCGACCCTGGCAAAACTATCACCGGCGCGCAGAATTACACTATAGAATACACAGTTGAAAACGCTATTACTTTTTATAACGACCATGACGAACTTTATTGGGATCTTAACGGCGATCAGTGGCCGCAGCCTTTTGACAAAGTCTCGGCTACTATACATCTGCCAACAGGCCTAAATACCAATAAACAGCTGTGTTTCACTGGAGCCTACGGCTCAACCGCTCAGGACTGCGAAATAATTACTAGAGCTGATGAAGTATCTGTAGATACAACCCGGGCACTTCATGGCTACGAAAACGTTTCAATTGTCCTTGGTTTCCCAAAAGGCTATTTTGCCAAACCGACTGCCATTGATTGGTGGCGAGATAATATTGGCAAAGTTGTGGCTGTACTTTTGCCGCCACTACTCATTGGCGGCTGGGCGTATAAACGGTGGCGCAAATTTGGTAAAGACGCCAAAGGCCGAGGAGTAATAATCCCGGAGTACGAACCACCGGATAAATTAAAACCCCTAGAAGTGGGGGTTATTGCCGATTATAAGGCCGATAATCGAGATATCTCAGCCACAATTATTGATTTGGCCATTCGCGGATACTTAAAGATTATTGAGCAGAAGAAAAAGCACCTGATAAAAGCTGATAAGTTAACTTACAGCTTTGAACTGCTCAATCCCGATTTGTCTAAGCTATCCAGTTTTGAAAAAACCATCATGGAAGGCGTGTTCCTTGATCTGAACTTGGTTGAAGCGGCTGGCAAGGATGGTTCTATGCCCAAAGGCCAGACTGTTAGCCTAGACACCTTAAAGAATAAATTTTATACAACTGTCAAAAATGTACGCGATGATGTACTCAATGATTTGACATCTCGAGGTTATTTTGCATCAAATCCCCTGAAGTCAGGTACCAGAATGTGGCTGGTTGCGGTTGGCTGCTTTGCTGTAGCCTTTGTTGTTCGATCGTGGGTAAGTCTAGGATTGATAGTTGCAGCAGTTCTCGTGGCCATTTTTGCGAGCTTGATGGCTAAAAGGACAGATCTGGGGGTAGCGGCCAAAGAAAAAGCCGAGGGTTTGAAACTCTATATGAATACCGCCGAAAAAGATCGTCTTAAAATGCTGCAGGGGCCCAATGCGCCCTATGCTGCCGACTATAACGAGCCCAAAAAGACCGTTAAGTTATTCGAAAAACTGCTGCCCTATGCCATTGTTTTAGGTGTAGAAACGGGTTGGGCCAAGCAATTTGAGGGCATATATACTACGCCACCAGATTGGTACAGCGGGAATTGGACAGCCTTTAATGTCGGCTACCTAGCTTCTAGTTTAAATAACTCAGTCAGTGCCATGGGGGCCAACTTCAGTGCGCCGAGTAGCTCTGGTAGTTCGGGGTTTTCCGGCGGTGGTGGCTTCTCTGGCGGTGGCGGTGGCGGCGGGGGCGGCGGGGGTTGGTAGTTCAACATGAAACATATATTTAGAATTGTTAGATTTTCCAGCGAGTTGTGGCGTTATTATCTGTCCATAGGTATATTTACCATACTCTTAAGCTTGATGACGTTGTTGCAGCCACTTTTATCGGGCTGGGCGATAGATGAAATCCGCAAAGGTAGCGCCGCCAGCGTTAAATATGTCGCTATTTTAGCTTTTATCATCTTTCTGACAGATTTTTTCTCGAATATCTTCAGTAATATCAGTGGTTTCTTAGGTGACCGGATGGCGTTTAAGCTAAACAAGCTGCTTGGCGAACGTTATTACGAGCAACTCTTGAATTTACCTCAGCGCTTTTTTGACACCGAACTTACCGGCAAAATAATTGCCCGTTTGGAGCGCTCTATTCAGCAAATTAGCGACTTTGCCAATATGCTCAGTAATAATTTCCTGCAATTTATCTTCAGCACAATTTTTGCGCTGGCAGTCGTGGCTCACTATAGCGTGCCGGTGGCCCTAATGTTATTTTCGCTCTATCCGATTTACGTGTTGTTGACGACCCGCTCTAGTGGCAAGTGGCTGGCCTACCAAGCAAAAATAAATGAAAACAAGGATATTGCAGCTGGGCGTTTCGCCGAAGCCATTGGACAGATCAAAGTTGTCAAAAGCTTTATCGCCGAAGTGCGAGAACTGGGCTTTTTTCGCAGCCGTCAAAACAAGATTATTGATATAGAAAGGCCGCAATCTGTGCATTGGCACACTAGTGACGTAAAACGCCGCATAGTGCTGAATTTAATCTTCTTTGGTGTTTATATGTTCATATTTACCCAGGGTGCGCGGGGGCTATTTACCCCTGGCCAAGCTGTGACCTTAGTCTTATACGCCATGCAAATTCGCATACCAATTTTTACAATCAGCTTTTTGGTGGATCGTACCCAAAAGGCGGTTGCAGATAGTGACGATTACTTTAAGATTATGGACCTCACACCTGAGATTGCCGATAAACCGGATGCCAAGCGTCTAAAGGTTCCCAAAGGACAGCTGGAGTTTATAGGTGTTAACTTTGCATACGAGAGCACGCCAGTTATCAAGGACATGAATTTTCAGATTACCCCAGATACAAAAATTGCTCTGGTTGGTGAAAGCGGCGAAGGTAAGACCACCATAACTAATCTCTTAATGCGGCTTTATGAACCTCAAAGCGGCCAGATATTGATTGACGGACAAGATATTAACGATGTCACTCAAGAATCATTGCGCAAAAATATTGGCGTAGTATTCCAGGATCCGGCGCTGTTTAGCGGCACCATTCGTGAAAATATCGCCTACGCCAACCCCAAAGCTTCGGATGAGCTAGTAAAAGCTGCCGCGGAGGCGGCGAATGCCCAGGAATTCGTTGAAAAATTAGAAAAGGGCTACGATACTGAGATTGGCGAACGTGGGTTGAAGCTGTCTGGTGGGCAGAAACAGCGTATTGCTATTGCCAGAGCATTGCTTAAAGACCCGCCTATTTTAATCCTAGACGAAGCTACCAGCAGCCTGGATAGCAAAAGCGAGGCAATGGTGCAGGAGGCCCTGCAGCGGTTGATGAAAGGCCGCACCACTATGATTATTGCCCACAGACTGAGCACGATTCAGCACGTTGACCAGATTATAACTATCAAAAACGGACAAGTTGACGAGATTGGCACACCCACGAAGCTAGCCAAGACAGATGGTATTTACGCGCAGCTATTAAAACTTCAGCGTGGTGCCACCGAGGTTTCCAAGAAGAAGCTTAAAGAATTTGAAATTGCCTCCTAAAGCTTGCACCACTCCGCCTGCTCAAGTGCATGGCACTTGATGCCGCGGAGTTTTTGGCGCAATGCGTTGTCAGTAACGCTCAGTCGTTCGCTCACTGTATTTATCCATACAGCTTACTCACTCCTCGCTACTTCCTAGCGTTGCATCCAAATGCAAGCTTTAGGCATTTGTGACTGACCTGACCAACCTGTATACTGGACAAGTTAAAAAGGAGCAATGATGTCATCTACGCGTCCACATGAACGAATTTTTGCGCTGGTTGGCGCATTACTTTTTCTAACCACATCCGTGGCAGTTTCTGGTTTTGTCATCTGGCAGGCTCGTAGCGCAAAAAATAATTCATCGGATGTTAAGTCTGAAGCAACGGACACATCTAATAAAGTATCGGAGGAAAATAAATTGGAAGGCACTAAACTAGTTGGCTTTGATTCAGTAGCTAAAGTCGATAAATTGACCGCTATAGATATAAAACCTGGCACCGGGGAGGTTGTTAAAGCGGGCGCAACCATAACTTTCCACTACACTGGTGCTCTGGCAAAAGACGGCACTATTTTCCAGAGCTCGCATGATAGCGGGCAAGCCGTGACCTACCCATTAGCACAACTTATAAAAGGCTGGCAAGAGGGCATACCTGGCATGAAAGTAGGCGGGGTGCGACGATTGCTCATACCGGCCGCCGAAGCCTACGGCGACCAAGAAAAGCCGGGCATACCGGCAGGTTCTGACTTAGTTTTTGACATCGAAGTGTCTGCTGTTCAACAATAAAGCCGAGCCACGTATCTATTAAAAAAGTGGATAAATAGCAGAAAAAACACAACATATAGCGTATTGACCAGCTGGCCTTACACCAGCTATAATTGTCTTTACAAAGATTCATCTACAACAAACATCAAAAAAGCAACACAACTAAGGAGAGTTCTACGATGGTCAAAAACATCACAGTTTTCACTACCAATACTTGCGCCTACTGCGGCATGGTTAAGAAATGGCTAGGGGCAAAGGGTTTTAGCTATGAAGAAATCAACCTAGACCAAAATCCAGACCGCCAAAAAGAAGCCTTTGAAATGAGTGGAGCTCTATCTGTACCAGTCACTATAGTGACTAAGCACGATGACACTAAAGAAGTAGTAGTTGGTTTTAATTTAGCCAAGCTAGCGCCAGCCATTTCCTAGTTTCTTGTACGCGGCGCACTACTGCGTCAGCAGCTACATTACTCCTTCGCAGTATTTAGATCATACAGCTCTGTCCGTGCTTCGCTGCTTCCTTGTATTGCATCCACGTACAAGAAACTACATAATTAACGAAAACTAAATCAGAGGATTTATGACGCATGGATGTGGATGCAGCACAAGGCGCGGACGAGAACCGCAAAGAAAGCGTGCAGGATAGCACGGTGATTGAGGATCGGAGTCCGCAACAAAGTGCTGCGCCACAATCGGTCAGCGGTGCCGCTAGCTCAGCTAGCGGGCAAGCTGACGAGGTCCATGACGTCATAATGGTCGGGGCTGGGCCGGCGGCCTTAGCCGCGGCAATTTATACTACTCGTGAAGACATCGACACTATTTTATTTGAAAAAGGCGTAATTGGCGGTTTGGCAGCCGTGACCGACTGGGTAGATAACTACCCAGGCTTTGCCAAAGGCATTGCTGGGCTGGAGCTGGCCGATGCCTTGCGTGACCAAGCAGAACGTTTTGGCGCCGATATTCGTTTAGGTGAAGTTATGAAAATTGTTGATGAGGGCGAACTAAAAAGGCTGACAACGACCGATGGCGAGATACTAGCGCGGGCAGTCCTAATTGCGACAGGTAGCGATTATAAAAAGTTAGGCATTCCGGGCGAGCAAGAATACTATGCCCGTGGCGTGCATTATTGTGCCACTTGTGATGGAGCCTTTTATCGTGACAAAAGGTTAGTGGTAGTTGGTGGAGGCAATTCGGCTGTCCAGGAATCGATTTTCCTGACCAAGTTTGCCACACACATCGATCTTTTAGTTCGCGGCGAGCAGATGAGAGCTAGTGAGATTTTGCAGCACGAGCTAGAAAAACATAGCGACAAAATAACTGTTCACTTAAACACCACAACAGATCAAATAGTGGGCGCCGACGGCAAAGTAGTCAAAGTAACAGGTACGGGTGTAAAGACCGGCAAAGCCGTAGAATTTCCAACTGACGGTGTCTTTGTATTTATTGGCCTAAAGCCTAACACCGAATTTCTAAAAGACTCCAAAGTTGAACTTGATCCCATAGGCATGGTCAAAACGGACGCAGGCTTAATGACTGCAATGCCAGGGGTTTTTGCGGCCGGCGATGTTCGCAGTGGAGCGACAATGCAAATTGCCAGTGCCGCCGGGGAGGGTGCCACTGCCGCCTTGATGATGCGCAAGTTTTTAGAAGGCAAGGTGTTTGAACAGTGAACTTACTTGCCTCATAACTTTTCTTAGCACTTGCGGGTCGCCAGATGTGCTTTATGAAGTTAGCACATCTGGTGCTTCCGAGGTGCTTCGAAAAGCAATTTCGGCAAGTGTTTAATTTGACCTAAACAGTTTTGTAGCCCGGAAAGTAATCTGTGACTAGCTGGTGTTTAGGGACGCCGGCTTTTTCAATACCTTTAACCAGGTCTTCTATTAGCGGTTCAGGGCCCGAAATATAAACTAATTTTTCGGCATCTTCCTTGGCTATTTTTAAGATCATTTCCAGATCCAAGCTGCCTAAGATTGGCGTATACTTCAAGCTGTAATCTTCAAACAAGCTATCGAATACCCGATACTCAGGCTTGCTGACGGCGTAAATAAGCTGGATATGACGTTTTTCATTGTTGTCTTTAAGCCATTTGATAATACTGTGATATGGCGTGATGCCCATACCGCCGGCTACGAACAGCAGAGGCCTAGATTTATCTTTGGGCAGAACAAAATCGCCCATTGGATCCGCCAAATTCAACTCAGTACCGGGTTTGAGTGCGAACAAAGTTTTTTTAAAACTACTGCTCTTTTCTTCGGCAAATTTAGTTGTGATACTTAAAAGCTTATCAGTTGGCGAAGAGGACAAAGTAAACCAGCGCTTATCGCCGCGGTCGTCGGTCTTTGGGTGCGGCAGTTTTATTTCTGTAAATTGGCCGGCAATATATTTAATAGGCTCTTTAGGCTTAAACCAAAAAGTGTAAATGTTGTCAGTCTCGTGCTGTCGGTGGTCAAAAGTAGCTTTCACGGTGTTTATTATAATCTGCTATGATGTATAAAAGAATCTTGGAAGGAAGAAAATGGCAGATTTTAATAAAGTTCTAACCCCTGGTGATGTAAGCGCCGGTGTAATTACTACGGTCATAGAAATACCGAAATGGTCCACGCTTAAAATTGAGTGGAACCGCGAACTCGCGGTATTTGAATTAGACCGTGTTGAGCCAAGCATTTTTGCCAAGCCATGCAACTATGGCTTTATTCCTCAAACTTTGGACGAAGACGGCGACGAACTAGATACCCTTTTGCTTACCAACGACCCGGTACCAACTGGCGTGGTGGTGAAGTCCAAGGTTCTTGGCGTGCTAAATTTTGAAGACGACGGAGAAATGGACCATAAAATTATTTGTGTACCGGAAGACGACCGTAATACTGGTGACGCTATTACTTCACTTGATGACTTACACCCACAATGGAAGCAAAAGATAGAACACCATTTTAATCACTATAAAGACTTGAAAAAACCAGGCAGTACCAAGGTCTTAGGTTGGGGTAACGTTGAAGATGCTAAAAAAATCATCAACGAATGTGCCGCGCGTTATAAAGGCTAAACTGTGACAAAACTCAAACTAGTTGCTAAAGCGGCTTTATTTAATGACAAAGGTGAAGTCTTACTGCTCAGGCGTTCTCGTACTGATAAAGTGCGACCTGGGGAGCTGGACTTCCCGGGCGGAGCCGTTGAGGAAGATGAAACTTATCACAATGCTGTCTTGCGTGAAATAAGCGAAGAAGTTGGGTTAACTCTTGACCCGGGTAATGTAACTTTGGCCTATAGCGCCACGACTTATTATGATGGTCTTAGTACCATCCGTTTTCTGTACGTCGGTAAACTTAGTGACCCTCCGCAAATTCGTCTCAGCTATGAACACGACGCTTATTATTGGATGAGCGTGGAAAAAGTTCTAGAAGAATTTAGTCACCCGGTATGGACAAAAGGGCTTGGGTATTTATCCCAAAATGATCTGCTTGCGGACTATTTGCACTCCATAGACTAACACCGTACAATACCTTCTACGATATGCTAATGCTAAATGAGGGTAGGCAAAATGAAAACACGGGTAGCAATTAACGGTTTCGGTAGAATTGGACGTAATACTTTTAAAATAGCTTTTGAGCGAGCAGACCTAGAAATTGTTGCCATAAATGACCTGACTGATACACCTACGCTAGCCTATTTACTGAAGCACGACAGCAATTATGGTAACTACGACCGTGACGTCAAATCTGATGAAAATCACCTGATTGTTAACGGCCAGAAAATCCCGGTTACTGCTGAAAAGGACCCAACCAAACTACCGTGGAAAGATCTAAAAGTAGATGTTGTAATTGAGTCAACAGGGCGTTTCACTAAAAGCGAAGACGCCGGTATGCACATCAAAGCCGGTGCCAAAAAAGTAGTTATTTCCGCCCCGACAAAAAGTGCGGATATTGAAACGCTGGTCATTGGCGCCAACGAGAAAGATCTAAGTAAGGCCGGCGATATCATTAGTAACGCCAGCTGTACAACCAACTCCATTGCTTCAATTATGGCAATTATGGACGGCGAATTTGGTGTCGAAAAAGCCATGCTCACCACAATCCATAGTTATACTGCCAGCCAGGTCTTACAGGACGGCCCCGCTAAAGATATGCGAGAAGCTCGCGCGGCTGCTGAAAACATTGTGCCAACAACTACCGGCGCGGCGATTGCCGTTACTAAAACCTTGCCTCAGCTAACTGATAAGTTTGACGGCATGAGCGTTCGGGTTCCCAGCCCGGTGGTTAGCCTGAGTGATGTAACTATGGTCTTGAAACGCAATACCACTGTTGAAGAAATCAATGAGTTATTTAAAAAATCGGTCAAAGAACCGTATTTCCAAGGGATTATTGATGTGTCGGATGAACCATTAGTTAGCAAAGATTACGTTGGCAATAGCTATTCGGGCGTAATTGATCTGTTGCTCACTAATGTGGTAGCTGGCAACCTGGTCAAGGTGGTGGCTTGGTATGACAATGAGTGGGGCTACAGCAATCGTTTGGTAGAACTAGTGGCGGATTTAGGTAAACTGCTGCACAAAACTTGAGGGATAAATGAAAATCTATCTGGGTACTGACCACAACGGCTTTCAACTGAGAAATGCAGTGCTCGAGCATCTAAAAAAGACCGGCTACGAAGCGGTTGACGAGGG
>DATIIF010000058.1:0-10141 GCA_035479935.1 Patescibacteria group bacterium | reverse complement strand
AGTGGACTCTATCTCGCTGTTACATTTACTGGTTGCAAAAGCATCACAACCAAAGTCTAAAATTCAGTTAATTGTGGCGCATTATGATCACGGCATTCGAGCCAACTCTAGTCAGGACCGGAAATTTGTACAGCAGCTCGCTAAAGATTATGGGTTAGTTTTTGTCTACGACGAAGGACATTTGGGGCCAGACGCTAGCGAAGCAACCGCCAGACAAGCGCGTTACGATTTTTTGCATCGCACACGTTTAGCTGGAGGTGCGGACGCGATTATAACCGCACATCATCAAGACGACGTGATCGAAACTGCAATTTTGAATATTTTACGTGGCACTGGCCGCAAAGGATTGACGGCATTAAAATCTACCGATCTGATTTTACGGCCATTGCTAGACATTCCCAAAGACGAGATTATTAAATACGCTAAAGAGCACAAATTAAAATGGCAAGAGGACGAGACCAATCAAGACGACAAATATCTGCGGAACTACGTTCGTCACAAAATTTTGCCAAAATTTGATACAAAAAACCGCGCCAAGCTCAATAAGATTATTGCAGATACAAAAAAACTCAACGATGAAATAGAGGAAGTGCTAACTAGTCAGCTGCACATTCAACCGGCGCTAAACAGAATTGATAGACATTGGTTTACAATGTTGCCTCACGAAGTAGCCCGCGAAGTGATGGCTACCTGGCTGCGCCGCCACAATATCCGCGATTTTTCTACAAAAACATTGGACCGTTTAATTGTGGCCGCTAAGGCTAAACACCCTGGCAAAGTAGCCGATATTGACGATAAATATTTTTTGAGAATAGAAACTCTTTCGCTGAAAATCGCCAAACGGGTATAATGTCTTGTGATGGATTCGAAGAAGTCTTTTAAAAATATTCAGTCTGGTGGGAAAATGCCAAAACGCGGTTTTAAGAATGCCGGGTTTGTTGCGATTTTATTACTGGTGGGCATGGTTGTTTTTGCGGCTTTTGGCCAACCTAAAAATCTAAAAGAAATTCCATTAACAGATGTAATTAAACAAGCCAATGCTGGCAATTTTCAAAAAATTGAAGTATCTGGCAGTAGCTCGCTGGAAATAACCAAAAAGGGCGAAGACAAACCATCACTTAGCTCGCACAAAGATCCACAGGTAGGCCTAAAGGATGAAGGTCTGGATACCTCCAGGGTTGAGGTTGATTATAAACCCGAATCTTCTACCGGATCTATTTGGTTGACCTTAGCTACAACCATCGGCCCTGTGATCTTAATTAGTCTAGTGCTGTTCTTTATGTTGCGCAGCGCCCAAGGGCAAGGCAACCAAGCGCTGAGTTTCGGCAAAAGTCGTGCTCGCTTGTATGGCAACGAAAAAGACAAGGTTACATTTCATGACGTTGCCGGCAGCGACGAAGCCAAGCAAGACTTACAGGAAGTAGTGGAATTTTTGAAGTTTCCGAAAAAATTCGAATCTGTTGGCGCGCGCATACCAAAAGGCGTGCTTTTGGTTGGCCCGCCGGGAACGGGTAAAACGATGTTGGCGCGGGCAGTTGCTGGCGAAGCCAATGCGCCGTTCTTCAGCATTTCCGGTTCGGAATTTGTAGAGATGTTTGTAGGAGTTGGTGCTTCTCGTGTGCGTGACTTGTTTGCCAAGGCCAAGAAAAATGCTCCCTGCATAATTTTTATTGACGAAATTGACGCTGTTGGCCGACGCCGCGGTAGTGGCATGGGCGGGGGGCACGACGAACGAGAACAAACTCTTAATCAAATTTTGGTAGAGATGGATGGTTTCGAACAAGGTACGAATGTAATAGTTCTGGCCGCTACCAACCGCTCTGACGTGCTTGACCCGGCGCTACTAAGACCTGGCCGTTTTGACCGGCGGGTCAACATTAGCTTGCCCGACCGCAAAGACCGCGAAGCAATCCTAAAGGTTCATTTTACTAAGAAACCACTAGCCAAAAATGTTGACCTTGACGCTCTAGCGGCAAAAACCGCCGGTTCTTCGGGCGCGGATTTGTCTAACATTGCCAACGAAGCCGCCATTTTGGCCGCCCGCAATAACCGCCGGGAAATTAACCAAGAAGATGTAACCAGCGCGTTTGAAAAAGTTGCAATCGGCCCGGAGCGCAAGAGTAAGATAATGAGTGAAGAAGAGAAAAAACTAACAGCTTATCACGAGGCTGGCCACGCCGTTGTTGGCCATGTTTTGCCAGATAGCGATATGGTGCACAAAGTGACAATTATTCCGCGTGGTGGTACGGGCGGCGTAACCTGGTTCATCCCACCGGAAGACAAAAACTACCATAGCATTATTGAATATAAAGATGTTTTGGCCAGAATGCTTGGTGGCAGAATTGCCGAGGAGGTAATTTATGGTGTCGACCGCGTAACAACCGGTGCCGGAAATGATCTACAAAAAGCCGCTGAACTAGCTAGAGACATGATTGTTAACCAGGGTATGGGCAAAAAGTTGCGCGACCAAGTATTCCATGTAGATGAAGGCATGATGCTTGATAAGCTAGTCCATGAACGTCAATACTCCGATGATACCGCTAAAATAATTGACGACGAAGTCGAAAGTCTAATCACTGAAGCCGCATCAAGAGCGCGCACAGTAATAAAAGCCAATCTTAAAAAATTAGAAGATCTTAAAAACCGCTTAATTGAAAAAGAAACTGTTGAAGCTGACGAAGTAGATCAAATTCTTAAAGACTCGGTTTTGCCAAAAGCCGCTCTATTGTATTAGCGCCTTCGGCTTATAAGACAAACCTGGCGGTTTTTCTCATCGCGCAGGCAAAATGGAATACATTTTGTTTGGCTACTCTTTTCCCTAATCTTCTGGGATATAAGTCTAATAGTATCTATAATGTAGGCGGATGAATTGGTTTTTCAAGCGCGCCAATAAAAAAATTGGTCTCGGCAACGCCGCGGCCTTATTAATAGTTGTCTCGTTAATTGGACAAGTCTTAGGTTTTTTGCGCTACAAAATGGTCAATGCTAACTTCTTGGCTGTTGGGTCACAAAGTACCGACGCTTATTTCGCGGCTTTTAAAATTCCAGATTTCTTCTTTTTTACCTTAGCAGCTGGAGCTCTAGGCGTGGCTTTCATGCCAATTCTAGCCGAGCACCTAGAGCGTGGTGACCGCAAGGGCGTTTGGGAACTGAGTAACAGCTTACTGAACTTAATGGCTATGGTTATGTTTGTCGTTGGGCTTATTATATTAATTTTTGCTAGACCCTTGCTTCATTTTGTAGTGGCACCAAATTTGGGTAGTAACTTACCACCGGATCAACAAGCAGAGCTTGTTAATCATGCGGTATTTATAATGAGGCTGATTGCCTTTAACCCGTTATTTTTTGCTATCTCCGGCATTTTGACCAGTGTGCAACAAACCTTTGGCCGATTTTTCTTCTATGCCATTGGCCCAATATTCTATAACTTCTCAATTATCGTCAGCGTTCTAATTTTTAGGCATAACTTAGGCCTGGTTGGTCTGGGAGTTGGCGCGATGATAGGCGGACTATTACAGTTGTTAGTTGCTGCGCTAGGTTTATTTGATACTAACTTCCATTGGCGCCCGAAAATTTTGTGGAGCAGCAACGATTTTAAAACTATTTTGCGCCAGTTACCGCCAAGGTCAATTGACCAAGGGGTTGATTCCATAAACAGCATCGTTGAAACCAACTTGGCTACACGTCTTGGCGTTGGCAATATTAGCTTTTATGAAAACGCCTATATTATGCATACCACCCCAACTTTGGTAATTGGCACAACCATTGCCACAGCCGCTTTTCCACGCATGACCGAACGCTTAGCCCAGGGCCGGACGGACTTATTTCGTAAAGATTTCTTAAGAATTCTAAGAACTATCATTTGGATTACAATTCCAGTGGTAGTTATTTGTTTCTTTGCCCGTGGGTATTTTGCCCGTTTGATTTTTGCTAAAAACGCGAAGGACATTGCCCTGATATTCGGTTATCTAACGGGTGCCATATTTTTTCGAACCATCTACGCCATTATTTCACGCTGGTTTTACGCCCAAAAAGATACCAAAACTCCATTGTTCGTTTCTTTGTTTGCAATTGGTTTAAATATTTTTCTGGCTTACAATCTTAGCCGACCCCAACCTGACGGTTATGGCATTGCCGGCCTTGCCTTAGCTCAATCTATTGTTGCCGCAAGCGAAGTCTTAATACTTGGTTCCTTAATGTACCTGCGTGACCGGCAATTATTCAACATAGAATTCTGGAGTAATATTTTACAAATTGTGTCAGTCACTGGTTTCAGTGTGGTGGCGACATATATAATGCTACACTTTTTGCCACTTGGCATTAACGACCGCGGCTTTATTACCCTGGGTTCAAAATTGGGTGCAATCTCACTTGTGACACTGACTGTACATGTTTTTATGTCATGGCTATTCGGGCTTGAAGAGGCGCAAGTGGTTATTGATAAGGCAAAGCGCTTCATACTTAGACCTGTCAGAATCGATTACAGTGAATAAGCTGTCCAGGCTGACCCTACTGACTACGATTTTGGGTAGCGGTATTGTGATTTTAGACGGCACAGTTGTGAACCTGGCTCTGCCAAAAATTGGGTTGGGATTACATGCCAGCTTTGCTGATTTGCAGTGGATTGTCGATGGCTATTTGTTATCTTTATCGGCTTTAATTTTGCTAGGTGGATCGTTGGGCGACATTTTCGGCCGCAAAAAAGTTTATTTGTTTGGACTAGCTGGTTTTGGCGTTAGCTCATTAATTTGCGGACTGGCACCTAGCGCCTCAATGCTAATTATGGCCAGGGTGCTACAAGGGGTTTTTGGTGCGCTTCTAGTACCGGGAGCATTGTCGATTATTAACACGAATTTTGCCAAAGAAGATCGCGCTGCAGCCATTAGTAGTTGGTCGGCATGGATAGCAATCTTCGCCCCAATCGGGCCACTACTAGGTGGTTATTTATTAGACGTTACCAGTTGGCGCTGGATATTTTTAATTAACATACCGTTTGTAGCTATTTGTCTTGGCTTGGGCCTAATCAGCATTAAAGAAACCCGAGAACCCGATCGCCACGTCGATATACCCGGAGCAGTCTTGGCAATACTTGCTCTGGCTGGGTTGACCTATGGTTTGATTCAAGGGCCAGCAAACCACTGGCAATTTGGCTCTCTATTACCACTATTCGCTAGCCTGGCATTATCCATAGCCTTTATTTATTACGAAAGGCGCACTAAAGACCCAATGGTACCGCTAGATCTTTTTAAGTCACGGAATTTTTCCGGATCAAATTTGATGACTTTTTTCATGTATGGGGCACTGGGCGGTTTTTTGTTCGCATTTCTAATTTATATGCAAACCCGCCTTGGTTATTCTAGTATCCAAGCCGGTGCTAGTATATTACCGATACCAATATCTCTATTCTTTCTGTCAAGGCGTTTCGGGAAACTTGCAGGTCAGTATGGCCCTAGGATATTTATGACTGTCGGGCCGATAATGGTAGGGCTAGCTACTTTTTTGCTTTTTTGGGCAAACCCAGCATCCAGCTTTTGGTTAAATATATTTCCACAGCTTGTTTTGTTTGGCGTTGGCCTAAGTGTATTGGTTGCCCCGCTAACCATTACGGTTATGAGTTCAGTTAGTGATAATAGTTCGGGCATTGCTTCCGGTATTAATAATGCGGTTTCAAGAGCGGCTGGCTTAATAGTTATAGCAGTGCTTGGTATTTTCGGTACAAGTAACGTGTATAAGTTTTCGATAATTTTATGTGGTGGTTTATGTTTAGCTTCTGGCTTGGCTTCATTATGGATCATACAAAATCCAGCGCTAATTCTGACCAAGAAGTAAAAAAATTCTACCTCTGTTATACTGATACGACATGAATCAATATCATATTAATAAAAGGCTGCACTTGGATGAAGCGCTAGGAAATAGCGAGGAGCGAGTGAGGCGTAGGGATACTACGATGAACGAGCGACTGAGCGTTATTGACACAGCGCTGCGCCGAGAGCCTTGCGAAGTTTGCTGCTTCGCGGCAAAGTAGGCAAGGCGATGCAGTCTTTGATTAGGAACTTTTGTATTATTGCCCATATAGATCATGGGAAAAGCACTCTGGCCGACCGGCTTTTAGAAATTACTGGGACAGTTGATAAACGCCTGATGAAAGAGCAGTTGTTAGACAAGATGGACCTGGAACGAGAAAAGGGTATTACTATCAAACTTGCTCCAGTGCGGATGGCTTACAAGGATTATGAACTCAACTTGATCGATACACCTGGCCATGTTGATTTTAGCTATGAGGTTTCCAGAAGTCTGGAAGCTTGCGAAGGCGCGCTGTTGGTGGTTGACGCCAGTCAAGGCATCCAAGCCCAAACGCTGGCTAATGTATATCTAGCCATGGCGGCCGATCTGACAATTATCCCAGTGCTTAATAAGATTGATCTTCCGGCTGCTGATGTTGAGCGGGTCAGCAACGAAATTATCAGCCTACTGGATTGCAACAAGGAAGATATCCTGCTAATTTCTGCTAAAACTGGTCAGGGAGTTCAAGAAGTTTTGGAACGTATTGTCAAAGATGTACCAGCCCCCAAAGGCGAGCAAGACGATCCAACGCGCGCTCTTATTTTTGATAGCTATTATGACGATTATCGTGGCGTGATTTTGTATGTCCGGGTTTTTGATGGCCAACTAAATAAAAACTCACAGATTGAAATGATGGCTACGGACGCGGAGGGTATTGCGCTAGAAGTAGGAACTCTCAAACCAGATATGAAGCCAGGCACTAACCTCAATGCGGGGGAAATTGGCTATATAGTCACAAACCTGAAAAGCACGCGTGAGGCCAAGGTTGGCGACACCGTGACGCTTGTAAGCCAGCCAGCTGAAACTCCTTTGCCGGGGTACAAAGACGTTAAGCCGTTTGTATATGCTGGTTTCTATCCTGAAAGCAACGACTATTTCCAAGAGCTAAAAGATGCCATTGAAAAACTGTCCTTAAGTGACTCAGCCTTGCAGTTTGTGCTTGAAAATTCGCCAGTCCTTGGCTTTGGTGTGAGGATTGGCTTCTTAGGTTTGCTTCATATGGACATTGTTCGTGAGCGGCTGGAACGTGAGTATGACTTAAGTCTGGTTGTGACTAACCCTTCCACGGACTACCAGGTCACGCTTTTAAATAATGAAGAACTAGATATTAAAAGTGCTGCTGACTTGCCAGATCCGGCCAAAATTAAAGAGATTCGTGAGCCATGGATTAAGGGCGAGGTTGTGGTGCCTAAAGGTTATGTTGGTTCGGTTATCCGTTTAATAGTTAGTAAGCGTGGAGTTCAGAAGAACTTGTCATACGTAGACGCCGAACTAGCACTACTAACGTTTGAAGCACCGCTAGCCAACCTTTTAACCGATTTTTATGACCAATTAAAGAGCGTTACCAGCGGTTATGGCTCTTTTAATTATGAACTAGATGATTATCGCGCCGAAGATTTGGTTAAGCTTGATTTTTATATAGCGGGTGAGCGCGTAGACGCACTGTCAGTTATGGTACATAGAAGTGAAGCTCAAGGACTTGGGCGCGAAATTGTTGAAAAACTCAAAAAAGTTATTCCGCGCCAAAACTTTCAAGTTAGTTTGCAAGCAGCCATTGGCGGTAAGTTCATTGCGCGTGAGGATATTTCCGCCTTCCGCAAAGATGTAACTACTGGCTTATACGGCGGAGACGTCTCACGCAAGAAAAAAGTTTTAGCCAAACAAGCCAAAGGAAAGAAGCGAATGAAGCGTTTCGGAAAAGTAGATATACCCGCCGAGGCTTTCACGGTCATGTTACGCAGAGACTAGCGCCGCACAAACCTGCTTTCTAGTAGAGCTAGAAACTCTGTTTGTGCTTTTCGCACTATGCGTTGTTGCTTGCTCCAGTACTCACTCAATGTACTTCATTGTACATTTCGTTTCGTGCTTCGCAAGCGCCTAGCCTAGCGCTGAAACGCTAGCTCTGCACTCAAGCGTGACTAAATTTTTCCAAGCGGTCTAATATTCTATTTGTAACTTCTTCAGGTGTACCTAGGGCGTCAATGTCTAGAAGCAAACCGTTATTACGATAAAAATCTATGACGGGATGTGTTTTACTCTGAAACTCGTTTAATCTAGTTCTTAATATCTGGCCAGCATCGTCATACCTAAAGCCACGGTCTTTTTGTTTGCCAGATGTCTCAAAACGCCGCCAAATTTCATCCTCATCTAGTTCTAGACTTATAACGGCTTTTAAAGAATGGCCAGATTGGTTAGCGGCTTTCATGATTGTCTCTTCTTCACCGTGCCATCTACCTACAGAACTTAGCACAAGAGGTCTTTGGGCCAGTTTTGGCTGAGACAAGAAAGGTGTAATTATATCTAGATAGTAATCCGTAGGAAAAAGCTCACCGGTCAGCATTAATTTCTTAATTGTCTCTTGATCTGGATGGCTACGCAGGATGTCGCCGCCGGCTATAACAGCGGCACCCAAATTTTCTGCCAAAGCACGAGCCTGGGTATCTTTACCAGAAAAAGGCATACCAAATATGTTAATTGAACCTGTTCCCAGCCAAGCCTTTACTGTGCTTATATCCATGTGCAAATTATAACGATGGTTTGCGAACATTCACAAGCAGAACAAGTACTAGCACTCTTGACCCATGACTGCCAAAATTGTACTATAGGCATAATATGAGTCCTCGCCAAGAACAGATTTTAAGTGCTATCGTGGAGCAATATGCCGAGGTGGCCAGCCCTGTGGGCAGTACTTTGCTTGCCAAACTCTTTAACGTTAGTTCGGCAACAATTCGTGCCGAAATGGTACAGCTTGAAGAACTTGGTTATATTCACCAGCCGCACACTAGCGCCGGCCGGATACCTACTGACCGGGGCTATCGCTTTTACGTTAATAGCTTAAGTGAAGAAAACGCCAAATTGCCCGAGAGTCGTGTTGAGCGAGCACTAACTGCCAGGGTGGGAAATAGTAATGTACCGGAACGCGCCATCCGCAACGCCGTAGACACTTTAGTCGAACTGACCCACAATCTCGGTCTGGCTACCATCGGTAATCAGCTTTACATGAGTGGCTTGTCTAGTCTTTTCGGCCAGCCAGAATTTGTCGGCGGACGTGGAGCCCAGCAAATTGCCCACTTGCTAGATAATCTGGAGCCCTGGTTGCACGAAGCAGCACCTAATGAGCCTCTGAGTGTTTACATTGGCAGTGAAAATCCAATTGGGCGCAGTGCAGGCGCCAGTTTGATTATCAGTCGCTTTCGTAGCCCCTATAGTGACCACAGTTATATTGGCGTACTTGGTCCCACTCGCCAGAACTACCGCGATGTTATGAGCCTTGTCCAGCACACAGGCGAAACTCTGGAAGAGGCATTATATGAATAAGCGGCCAGGGATTATTAAACGGCTCGGCATTGTCTTATTAGCTATATCTCCTATCGCCTGGTGCTTTAACTATATGCAAGCTAACCTACATATAGCTGGAGCTTCAACCGGCGATGTATACACGAACATCTACATTGGCATGATGGCAGTTGGACTTCTTCTGATTCTATTGTCAAAAGTAATGACAAGAACTAGAAAAGGAGAATTGAGATGACCAAAAAAGCTGCCCCGAGTCACTCTAATAAACAAATCGCCGAACTTACCGAAGCCCTGCAACGAGAGCGGGCCGATGCTGAGAATATTCGCCGCCGTCACGAGGAACAGATTGCCGGTCTTAAGGATCTAGTCAAAGCTAGTGTTGTGCGTGAGCTATTGCCGGTTATCGATAATTTTGAAAGAGCGCTCAAGCACGTACCCAAAGATTTAGAGAAGAATGACTATATCAAAGGTGTTAACAATATCGTTAAACAGTTTGAACAAACTCTTCAGCAAATGGGCGTTAAGCGTATTAAGACAACCGGCGAAGCTTTTGACCCACATTTACACGAAGCTGTTAGTATGGAACACGGTGATGGCGAGCATGAGATTATTACAGAAGAACTACAATCAGGCTATATGCTTGGCGAAGAAGTCATCCGCCACGCTATGGTGAGGGTGAAAATGGTGGCATCGAAATGACAGAAATTAGCTCAGACCTTAGCCCTGCAGAAGAGATAGGCGAAGACATTACCAATAAACTACTAGGTAGAGTCGAGGCCAT
>DATIIF010000057.1:0-8015 GCA_035479935.1 Patescibacteria group bacterium | reverse complement strand
GTGGATATGGAGGGCGCAAACATTGGCCCACGGGTCACCCAGTATACATTGAAGCCACCTACAGGGGTAAAGTTGACCAAAATGACAGCGCTGGAAAACAATCTAGCACTTGATCTAGCTGCTCATTCTATCCGCATGGAGGCACCAATTCCTGGAAAACGACTAGTTGGCATCGAAGTGCCAAATATTAAGCCAGCTATGGTGCGAATCAGTAGCCTCATTTTATCGCGGGAGTGGCAAGATGTATCAAGCCCGCTGGGTTTTGTTATTGGCAAAGACATCTCAGGTAACCCAATTGTTGGCGATCTATCTAAAATGCCGCACCTTATGGTGGCCGGGCAAACTGGGTCTGGTAAGTCAGTGATGATTAACACCATTTTGGCTAGTCTTTTGTATCGCAACAGCCCTAGCGACCTAAAACTTATACTCGTTGACCCAAAACAGGTTGAATTAACGCCTTACAACGACATACCCCATCTACTAAGCCCAGTAATCCATGAGCCGGAAAAATGTATTAGCGCCCTAAAATGGGCAGTTGCAGAGATGGAAAGACGTCTGCGCGCTATGGCAGAAATAGGTCGGCGCAACATTGTTGAGTACAACAATGTCAAAAAGGAAGAAGGCATGCCCTATATAGTCATCGTGATTGACGAGTTAGCAGATCTTATGATGATGGCCGCTCGTGATGTTGAGTCTCTCGTAGTTCGTTTGGCTCAGAAAGCTCGCGCGGCTGGCATACACCTGGTTCTTGCTACTCAGCGCCCATCGGTAGATGTCATCACCGGTTTAATTAAGGCCAACATTCCTGCTCGTATAGCTTTTACTACCGCCAGCCAAGTTGATTCCCGGACAATCATTGACCAAATTGGCGCAGAAAAACTATTGGGTCAAGGCGACATGTTGCTATTGACTGCCGAAATGCCTAAGCCTAAACGTGTACAAGGCGCCTTTATATCTGATGATGAGACAAACAAAGTAAACGATTTTATTCGGATGCAACGTCCGCCGCAATACGATGATGAAATTACCAGCCAGCCAGTGCAACTTAATGGCCGCGGCGGTATAGTGGCAGATTACGGTGCCGCTGATGCCGACGATGCCCTCTGGCGAGACGCCATCAAGGTGGTAATTGATGGGCGCAAGGCTAGCACCAGTCTATTGCAAAGGCGCCTAAGAGTTGGCTATGCCAGGGCCGCCCGTCTTATTGAAACCATGGAAGAACAGGGAATAGTTGGGCCAGCCGATGGCGCTCGCCCAAGAGAAGTCTTAATCAGCTCCATGGACGAAGTTTTTGGCGGCGACCTTGATGAAAGTGAAGACACCGAAGCTGAAACAAGCGAAGAAGGCTGAGTCGGGATACTAAATCCTTGCGCTTATTGAAAAGTTTGTCTATATTGAGTGAAAACAAACATGTGAACGGAGGGTTCAGCATCGCTTGGACAATTGTCTGAGCGAGCGGGCCCTCTTTTTTGCATTATAACTCTCGTGTCACACGCACCTGCTACCCAGCGGAGCTGGCTACGCCGCGCGTGTTCTTGGCGCATTGCTGTGTCAGCTACCTGCGAGTCTCGCTTACCGTACTTCTGTGTACGGCTCGCTCGATTCTCGTTGCTTCCTTGCACTGCATCCAAGCACGAAAGTTATAGCATTTGACGTATTGACCAACAGAGGTAAATAATGTAGAGTTATTGGGCTGATAACTCAGCATCAGGTTACTGCCATCTTTAGAGCGAGTAGCCCGCAAGACCAAAGGAAGGAGTTCATTTGAACCAGTACGAGATTGCTGTGCTATATCATCCCGATCTCGAAATAGATTTGGGTAAAGCCACGGCTAAAGTGGAAAAAATTATCAAGGACAATGGCGGTAAAATTGCCAATGTCGATAATTGGGGCAAGCGCAAGCTGGCCTATCCGATCAAAAAGCAAGACTACGGCATCTATGCCTTCTACACCGTTGATATACCTGCCGAAGGCGTACAAAAGGTCGAAGGCAATCTAAATATTGCAGATGAAGTAATTCGTTACTTAATTGTCAGACCTGATCTTAAGGCCATCGCTAAGGCCGAAGCCACTAGGGCTGAGAAAGCCAAAAAGGCTGCCGAACGCGGGGATTCAGACGAAACTGAAGACGCTGAAGAAGAGTAAAACGCATATGCTTGACCTTTTGTCCTAGTCAGGCGTAAAGTACAAATACTTAATAATTAATCCACAGAATTTTGCACTTGAGTTGAGTTTTGGTGCAGAGGTGAGGAACGCAAGCGAGTCGTATATCAATGATACGATGAGCGCGTAACGTAACCGATAAGCCAAAAATCAGCCAAGAAGCTAGCAGAGCTTTCAGCTTTGCTGAAAAGCAGGCTAGCTGGTGCGAAGTTCTGGAAGACATAGTTCTTATAAGGAGGAAATATGGCTCGATCTTTTAACCAAGTAATATTAATGGGTAATCTCACCCGCGATCCGGAACTTCGACAAACGCCGAATGGTCAGAACGTCTGTAGTTTTAGCCTAGCACTCAACCGCAGTTACAAGGGCGGCGATGGCGAATGGAAAGAAGTGACTGACTACGTAGATATCGTAGCCTGGGGGCCTTTAGGAGAGCGCGTAGCGCAATATCTGACCAAGGGCCGCCCGGCGCTGGTAAATGGGCGTCTGCAATCCCGAAGCTGGGAACAAGACGGTCAAAAACGAAGTAAGGTTGAGGTCAATGCCCAAGACGTTACGTTCTTAGGCAGTCCTGGTGGCGGTGGAAACGGCGGTAACAGTCGTGATGAATACAATCAAACTACTGAAGAAGCTCCCCAGCCAAGCAAAAAGCCTAAAAAGGACGATATTGTCATCGAGGACATCGGAGACGAACCAATTAATTTAGACGACATACCATTTTAAGGAGAATAACTAATGGCGAAAATTTTTAAGCATCGTACAGACGTAGCATATTTCGACTACAAGGACTTCAAAACCTTGCAGCGCTATGTTAATCAATATGGTCAGATTGAGTCTCGTAAAAAGACTGGCCTGAAAGAGCATGAGCAACGCCGTCTAGCGGTTGCTGTTAAGCGTGCTCGTCATATTGCATTGTTGCCGTTTGTGGCATCTAACTAAGGTAAAAAATGGCATTTGGGATTACCGACCTTAAAAAAGGCCAAATCTTTCAAATGGATGGTGTGCCATATATTGTTGTGGCTTATGCCCAAAAAGTCATGGGCCGTGGCGGCTCAATAGTAAATGTTAAGATTAAAAGCTTAATAGATGGCCGCGTGCTAGATAAGACTTTCAAGGGTAATGAGACAATTTCACCGGCGGACGTAACAAAGCAAAACGTTCAATATCTCTATAACGACGGCAAAACTTACTTCTTAATGAATGATGAAACCTTTGAACAGTTTGAAGTGCAAGTTGATTTGGTTGGCGATAGCGCCGGTTATCTTAAGGAAGGTGATAAGGTTATTTTGCAATTCTTTGATGGCCACCCCATCAACGTGGAACTGCCCAAGAATGTACCACTGCAGGTTACTTATACAGAAAATGCTGTAAAAGGCGATACAAGCTCAGCTATAACCAAGAATGCCGACTTAGAAACAGGAATTACAATAAAAGTCCCTGCATTTATAAAAACTGGTGATATTATAAGCGTAGATACACTAACAGGTAATTACCGCGAGAGAATGAAAGGGTAGAAAGAGAAACAAATATGGCTACGCCGGGCATTGAGCTTAGGTGGGGTTATGGCTTTGATGATAGGCCACGAAAACGTGAAATATTTCGTCCTTATATAAGGGAAGGATTAGAACTTGCGATAGAAGGACTTGATGAAATGGGGTTTTCTATTGAAGATAGAAAGTACTTAATCGTGGATCAAGTAACCCCGGATATAAAACATAAGGCTGAGGCATCTGGTAAAACGTGCCATATATTTCTTACAAAGGGCGAAATACAAAGAAAAAGAATAGATGTAGTGTGGCTTGCATCTGCTATTTTCCATGAACTAGTACACCTGGTTCATAATGATTATGTAGAAACTGAGGGTTTGCTTTATCATGCAGCAGGAGAAGGTATAGCTTATACGGCTGAATACTATTTTGTAAATGAGCTTCTGGCTAGAAGTGGCAGATTGGGACCGCAGAAACGAGTTGTAGAAAGAGTAAAGTCTATGCCTAAAAGTGAAACCAATAAGTTGGAAGCTGAATTCTGGAAGGCAAGTGCAAAACCATACACTTATGATAATTTTACGGAGTGGTTTAATAAGCCCACTAATTTGAGGATTTGTAAGGGCGAAGTCGTTGGCGTTAGCGCGGTTGCGCGTCAGTTGCGAAATGGTGCAGAGATTGCAGAGCTAATACATCTTCCACCCCATGAAGTACTTGATGTAGCATAAACTTATACAATGAATAAAATCCGACTTGATCAAGAGTTAGTGAAGCGTGGGCTTGTGTCTACGAGAAGTCAGGCAGAAAGTTTTATCAAGCTAGGTAGGATTAAAGTTGATGGCCAGGTTGTCACAAAACCGGGATTATTAACAGATGATATGAGCAAGCTCGTGCTTACTGGCGAACAATACGTTAGTAGGGCAGGGCTTAAGCTGGCCAGTGTAGCTAAGGCTTTGAAGCTGGACTTCAAAAATAAAACAGTTCTGGACGTTGGGTCAAGTACCGGCGGTTTTACAGACTACGCCCTTCAGCATGGAGCCAGCAAAGTTATTGCCGTTGACGTTGGGACTCAACAGCTGCACCAAAGTCTTAGGGCGGATAAACGCATAGAGTTACATGAAAAAACCGACATCCGCGACTTTCATACAACCGAAAAAGTAGACATTGTAGTTATCGATGTGTCTTTCATTTCACTCCGCGCCATATTATCTAACGTTGCCAAACTAAGTAGTCATGAAACACAAGTTGTAGCTATGGCCAAGCCCCAGTTTGAAGCTGGGCTAACAAGCAAGCACAAAGGTGTGATAAAAAATGATAAAATGCGCCGTAACACCTTGAAAGAATTAGAAAATTGGATACAAAAATTGTTCATTATTGTTGATAAGGCGGACTCCAAGATACAAGGCTCAAAAGGCAATACAGAACGATTTTATCTACTGAAACTTGCTAAATAGGCTGCTTTAATCGAGCAGTTTTTTTAGTGCTTCTAGGTCTTTTATGGTAATCATCAATTGATTGTTGGTCACAAAACCTTTGCGAACTAATATTGCCAATTCTCGCCCAGTTGTTTCTCTGGTGGCATTGATCGAGCTGGCGATATCCTGGTGGCGCAGAGGAACATTAATCATGATGCTTTTCTTTGTTTCAACCCCAAAACGACTACACATAGTTATAAGAAAAGAGATTAATCTCTCCCTAACGGATCGATATTCTAAATTAATAATTCGCTCGGAATGAATGCGATACATCTCGATAGTCATATCTAGCAGAGGTGAAAGGGGATTACTCGGATCTTTAAGATATGTCAAAAATTGTCCGCGGCTAATGCGCCAAACATCGCATGGACTTAGGGCTTGATAGATGACACGACGTTCCTGGCCTGTAATAGCCCAGATAAGCGGAAAGATTTCCTGATCTTTACGTACAATCAACAAGTTTTCTTCGCCGTAACGGGTAATATCGAAGGCCTTTACTAAACCCTCGTTTATATAATAAACGCCCTGGAGACGTTCCCCAGGGCGAATGATGAATTCATTCTTCTTGTATCGTAACCGCGTTCCTTTACGAAATAGGCCCACCAAAGCTTCGTTTTGCTCGCTGTTGGCCAACATAGATTAATTGTGACAGGAGTAGGGCTTTTTGTCCAGCCTTCGCTTTCGCACCACACGAGCGTGACACGCCTAGTATATTGTTTGTGATTAAAATCTCACTGGCGGTGTGAAGCAAATAACAGTCTTATCCTCAAATAAGATATAAGCTGTAGGTACAAAAAGGGAGGTGCGATATGGTGACTCTTCAAGAGGTGGAAAACCAACTCAAGAGAATCGGAGCGTCCTTCCGTCTTTGGGGTAGACCGGAAATGCTGGAACTAGTTAACGTGCTAATACCGGGCGAACAAATTCAGGCATGTTTGAATGGCCGCTGGGAAGGTGGCTTCGCAATGCTCTGCGCTACCGACCAACGCCTTCTGCTTGTAGATAAAAAGCCGATGTACTTGACGATGGAAGATGTGCGCTATGACATGGTTTCAGAGGTTGACTATAGTCACCGCTTGCTGAACGCCACCGTAAGGATATGTGCTCCTAATAAAACCCTAAGGTTCCTATCTTTTAATAATGTTAAGCTACGCCAACTGACCACCTATGTACAACAGCGGGTGATGGAAATGCGTCAACAGCATATGATGCAGCAACAACCAATGCCGCTAAGCCCTCAGCCATCAATTGAAGCCGCCGAGCCCCAATTTGTTTCACTGCGGCCCGTAGAGACGCAAGCAGTTAGTAACTTCATGCCTTTCACTGGCTACAACGGGTCTACAGTCCCTAAATTTCAACAGACTATGAATCCTTACACTAGCAACCCATTCATAGTCCGCCGCCGTTCATTCGGCTTCAAACGATAAGGCTTATGAGACATCCTTCTAGGGTTTCTCATGTCGCGCCAGCAAAATGGAATACATTTTTGCCCAAGCTACTCTTCCCGATAAGCTAGACATTAAATCTAAACTCAACAACATCATCTGGTTTCATTATGTATGTTCTGCCTTCGGTGCGGACCTTGCCAGCCGCTCTTGCGGCGGCCTCTGAGCCAGCCTCGATTAGATCTTTATAATCAACAATTTGAGCGGCTATAAAGCCGCGTTCAAAGTCGCCATGTATAACCCCGGCCGCCTGCGGGGCAGAGGCGCCTTTTGGAATAGTCCAAGCACGAACTTCCTTCTCACCGGCGGTTAAATAACTCTGCAAACCAAGGCTGTCGTAAGCCGCGTGGATTAATTGGACCAAACCAGAATCCTTCACGCCATAGCTTTCTAATAGTTCCGCGCGGTCATTCTCATCTAGGCTTTGTAGTTCTTCTTCCAATTTTGCGCATATAAATATAGATTTAGCCGGAGCTACTAATTTGCCCAACTCCGTTAGTTTAGCCGTATCTGTTAATGCTGCTTCGCTTGCATTGAAAACGTAGACCGCAGGTTTCATGGTCAACAGCTGAAGATCTTTCAAATCTTCAAAATCCATAGCTAGAGCATTAGCTGGCTTACCATCGTTTAAGGCTTCATGAATTTCTTGTAATTTGTCAGCTAGCGGCTTTAGTTTCGGATTAGCCTTGGTTTCTTTTTGCAAAATGGGCAACCGGCGCTCAACAGTTTGCAGATCGGCCAGAATAAGTTCGGTATTGATTATATCTACATCTCTTTTGGGATCATGTCGTTCGTCGATGTGCTGGACGTTTGGGTCTTCAAAAGCCCGGACAACGTGGGCTATAGCATTCGTTGTGCGGATATTTGCCAAGAATTGGTTACCCAAACCTTCGCCCTTGGAGGCACCGGCTACCAGACCGGCAATATCTACGAACTCTACAACCGCTGGTTTTACTGGGGCACCGCCGTACATTTCAGACAACTTTTGCAATCTTTGATCGGGGATTGGCACAATTCCGGTGTTTGGCTCAATGGTAGCAAAAGGGTAGTTGGCGGCAAGAATATTGCTGTTCGTTAACGCATTAAACAGCGTAGACTTTCCAACATTTGGTAGCCCCACAATCCCAATCGATAAAGACATGGGATTAATTTTAACAGACCTTCTATAGTGTAGGCGCCCACATCATTGACTACTACGCCTTTTAATGGCAAACTATATGTAATTAGGGAGCTGTATTGATGACACAATATCAAACAGACCAGATTCAACAGCTAGTTTCAGACCATAATTCGGAAATTGCGCACGTTTCGAATTTCAGACGCTTAGTAGCTTGCGGTGTGGCTGCAATGATGAGCTTAGGAATTGCGGGTGTAGAGAGCCCCGACGCTTCTGCCGCCACGATAACTGATCGAATTGCCGGAGCTGACCGCTACGGAACCGCAGAGGC